>DZAT01000035.1:11203-20356 GCA_022736205.1 Thiomicrospira cyclica | reverse complement strand
CCGGAACAGTATCAATGGAGTTACAAACGTTTTCGCCAAAGACCGGCAGGTGAACCAAAGGTTTATTAGTTTTCTTGCACTTGGGGCTTGAAACCACCCTTTTAAAACACCAAGGCAAGCGGCTCAAAGCGTTTGGCCTCTGCGAAAATGAAACCCTTAAACGCCTCCGCAATGGGCGAGAGTCGTTTACCGCGACGATGCACCACAAACCAATGCCGAATAATTGGAAAATTTTCCACATTCAACAGCGCCAATCGCCCGGTTTCCATCTCTAACTCTAGGGTATGCAGGGACACAATACCCAATCCAAGCCCCGCAATCACCGCTTGCTTGATTGCATCATTACTGCCAAGTTCCATCGCCGTTTTAAAGCGCAAGTCATGGTTTACAAAAAAACGCTCAATCGCCCCCCGGGTACCTGAGCCTTGCTCGCGAACAACAAAAGCTTGCTCCGCCATTTCATCCAGTGCAATGCGCTCTCGACCTACCCAAGGATGCCCCGCTGGAGCGATAATCACTAAAGGATTTTCCATAAAAGGCACGCTTTCAAGCTCCATCTCCTCAGGTGGACGCCCCATAATGACTAAGTCACATGAATTATCCTCAAGTTGACCTAAAAGGTTTTCCCGATTAGTCACATCCAAGGTGATTTGAACTTTGGCATGGGAACGCGCAAACTCAGCTAATAGTCGTGTTGCAAAGTAACTTGCAGTAGTGGCCACCGATACAGTAAGTATTCCACTTTCCAAACCGTGTAACGCAGAAAAAACGCTATCCATTTCGTTAAAAATAAGTTCGATTTGCCGACTATAACGGTAAAGTTCTTTACCTGATTCGGTTAAAAAAACCTTACGCCCAAGCTGCTCAAACAGGGGCAGACCAATACTATCTTCAAGTTGCCTTACCTGCATCGATACCGCTGGTTGCGTTAAGTGCAATGCCTGCGCCGCACGGGTATAACTCAAATGGCTGGCTACCGCAGAAAAAACCTTGAGTTGACGAAACGTAATATTCTTAAAATTAGTTTTCAAGCTTTACGTCCGCAATAAAAGTAGACTAATAATTATTTATACACCATCATCCGATCAATCATCATCCGATAACTCAGGATTCCAACCACTTTGACGCGCACGCTCAACGGCTCCTGTATAAATACGCTGATGATTGCTTAAATAGGGCTCAGGCAAGTGTGCGGGAACAGGACCAAACTCATCCCAACACTGATTAACCTTATCGTATAAATCCTGCATACGCCCATAATCCCAGCCTATGCAGCTCTGGGTTTCAGGTAAAACACCAAATACCCAAGCATCCATCACAATACGCCCCAAATGGGTTAAACCGCCCTGCACGTCTTCATCAATACCCGGATAAACAGCTTTACTCATTATCAATACCAAAAGAATTAAAAAATTCCCTATAAATATAGGGCTACTTTGTTAAAATTCGAAATCACCCTAAGTTATCAAAATAAATCAGGACGGTTTAACTCCAAATTTCTCACGACGTAAAACTTGGGCATCCAAGACGTAAGCGATCATCTGATAGCCGCGTTTAATCATTCGATCCAAGGCTTGCAGAATTTGATCCAAATCTTTTTCTGAAACAACCATCATAAAAGCAATGTTTGAATCAACATCCAACATGCCTGATTGTACACCCAAATCCCCGCCACCTCGCGCAGGATAAATCGTGTAGCCTCCACGATTGTACTCTTGAGCAATCTTTACCAACCGCGACTCAATGTCAGCGCTTGCCACAATATGTACGACTTTCTTTGCGTAAAGCTCCATATCAACATCCCCTTCTTAACCAAATAACCATGTTGCAGCTTGATAATACAGCGGAATACCAATAATCACATTAAAAGGAAAGGTAACTCCGATCGCCAACGTAAGATATAACGAAGGATTTGCCTCGGGCACAGCCATGCGCATGGCCGGCGGTACGGCAATATACGAGGCACTCGCGGCAAGCACCGCAACTAGGGTCGTACCGCCAACACTCAAACCCAAAAAATAATGCCCTGTAATCAAGCCAATCACGGCACCGACTAAAGGCATCACCATGCCAAAACCAACAAGAAAAAAACCAATTTTGCGGAACTCATGAATGCGTTTGGCAGCTTCCATGCCCATTTCCAGCAAGAAAAGCGATAAAACGCCCATAAAAATGCCTTGCTTACTGAAAAATGGCATGATTTTATCCAGACTATTCGACGTAGCGATCATGCCGATCAACATACTGCCGAACAGCAAAACTACCCCGCCATTGGTAAACGCATCGCGCAGCAAGTGACCAAACGTGCCTTCGCTGTTGTGCTTGTCATCACTCTGGCCGTTAAGTCCCAACATGCGCCGTGACATACTAGCAAGGAACAAACCAACAATAATGGCGGGTGACTCCATAATTGCCAGCATAATCACCGTATGTGACTCAAAATTGACATGCCGCGCTTCCAAAAAGGCCACTGCGGTCAAGAACGTAGCCGCACTCACCGAACCGTAGTGCGCTGCGATGGCAGAAGCATCCATTCTGCCAACCTTGCCTACCATGGTGAGAATCCCATACGCGATCAAAGGAGTAATAAAGCCCAAGGCAATTGCGGCCACCACTGAACCAATAGCCTCACTCAAATCTACTTTCGCTAACTCAATGCCTCCAAATAAGCCAATACCAACAAGAAGATAGATAGTAAGCCCCTTGGACATACCTTCTGGGAACTTAAGATCCGAGCGGATCACACTTGCCAGAAAGCCCAGCATAAAGAACAAAACCGCTGGGATCAGCAGACCAGAAAAATCAAACATGTTTAAACCTCCGCAAAAGGACGCATAAAAGACGTAAGTGAAAGACACTGAGCTTTAGGCTTCACGACTAAACGAAAAGCAAATTATGCCCCGCCAGTCATTAAGCGACTCAACAATTCAAGGCTTTAAGTGTATACTCTGACAAATCCATAGTCTTCTTTATTTTTCTTATCCACTGCATAAGATTTTACTTATGCGAAAAATTTAAATGATTCCAAACACAAGTAGCAAAAAACTGTTATTTAGCGCAGTGCGCGTAGATACTTTAAGCAAAGATGGTAGCGAAGGTGCAGGCACTGCGTTTGTAGTAAACACTAGCCACAAAGGCCTTGAACACTTGTTCCTAGTCACTAATCGCCATGTCGTAGAAGATGCCAAAAGCGGCTCCTTGGTTTTTACTTGTGCCGATGCAGGGCTTCCAGTCATTGGTCGCGGATTCAAAATTGAGATTGATGCGTTCGCTCACGCTTGGTATTACCACCCTAATCCAGAGGTTGACCTAGCAATCACCCCACTCAAGCCGCTAGAGAGCATGGTTCATCAAATGGGGACGCAAATCTACTATCACGCCGTAAGTTTAGATAACCCGCTTATGAGTCAATTTGAACATTTCGATGCACTGGAAAACGTACTTTTTGTGGGCTACCCCAATGGAATATGGGATAAAGCTAATCTCATGCCCATACTCCGTCGTGGCACAACCGCAACGCCAATAGCATTAGATTTTGAAAACAAACCAGAGTTTTTAATTGATGCCGCAGTATACCCCGGCTCCAGTGGCAGCCCTGTGTTTATTTACAGCCCAGAAAAAATGATAAGCAACCAACCTCTAGTTTTTGCGGGTGTTATCTCAGCCGTATTTTTCAAAGAAGAGGCAACGCGCATAGCTAGCGGCCCCATTCCATCGCAAACACCTACCGGGATGTTTTGCAGTGAAATGATCGATCTCGGTCTTGTGATTAAATCAAACTTGGTCAAAGACCTGGTTTTGACCTATTTGCATGAGGCAGGATGGTAAAAAAATCTCGCTGACAACTTAAATATGCTGTCTCTTAATCTACACCATCGTCTTTAACGAATTTGCGAAAATACCCACGTACCACTTCGCCTGTTGGCTTGCACTCAACCTTCGTGAAGACCACAAAGTAAATTAATCCGTGCAGTGCAAGTGCAATCAACAACCCCTCAAAAATGCCCACCTTGTACACCAACAGACCACAAATAATAGCAAGCAAGGTCGCGTAATGACCGTGATGAACGACATGAAGTAAACCTGCGATCATTTTCCATCCAGTAAAAATCATAATAATCGCTAGTGCAAAATAAGGCAGATGTTCAAGAAAATGCACATTGAAAACAAAAAAAGTAACCACAAGCCCTACTATTAAAATAGAGAACTTAGTGTATGCCCCGGCGAGTCGATTAGTTGTACTTTTCGCCAAGCCGTCCAAATTGGTCATACCTCCGAAAAAACTAGCACCGAAATTAGATACCCAAATGGAAAGCAAACTATTATTGCTATTGCATTTACGTTTAAGCGGGTCAATTTTCTCAATGGCAGCATTGCTCATAACCTGCTCAATAACATCAATTAAAGCCAGCATAATCGCAAAACCAAGTGCATACAGCCAAAGATACCAGTGTTCAAAGTGCGGTATCGGTAACGCAAGCTTAATAGCGACATCCTCAACTTGTAGCTTATCAACCGGCAAAAAATAGGCAGCGACAACACCACATAAAATCAATACAAAATAAGGAATAGCGGGCTGGGTATCTTTAAATTTATTGAATAGCCATAAAAAAATTGCAGCCCCTACGATTGACAAACCAATGACAATAAAACGCGCTTCTGTCCAAAATACGCCCTCGACTTCATGCAGATCAGGCACACCCCAAATGAAAGGAAGAAATTTAAGCGCGATTTTAAGACCAATCCCCGCAAGCAGGCCTTCAACAAGATAGCTAGGCACAGCCATTAGAATGTAACGTTGCCAATTATATTTCCAGATTAACGCCTGCATAATAGACGTTAGGAAAACAATAAAGGCCATATTCTCGATGCCAAAAGTCGCGATTCCTAATGCAAGAATAGGCGCCAATCCTGCCGCAATCCCAGGGCTACCAATATAGTTTCCTGGTCGAAACCACGCATAAAACCAGCCAATAAAACAAGCGAGAGCAACCGTAGCTAGACCAACTTTAATCGGATAATCCGACATCAGGGCGATACCGATCGAAAGCGGTATAGCCATGGTTCCGGTAATTATCCCTGCTTTTAAATCTCGGCTAGCATATTGCTTTTGAAAAGCAGCTTGTCCATGATTAATTGCAATTTCACTGGAATCAACGCGGATGCTATCGGGTTTCATACTGTTTTAATTCCCAACATTACGAAGATCTAAAAAAGTTGAAATACAAATTAACATACTTCAACCCTTTGTATGTATTAGCTTCGCACTGTCCAACTTGGCCTATAAAACACACGAACGGATGCACAAGGCATTTTAGAATCATGCAGGCATAACAGAAGAATGGTGATGTGAAATAAGCCAGACACCGTTATAGTTAACATAAACAAAAGTATAGCGCGCCGGAACATCCTTCATCACGCCATGATCATCAACTTTGAAGGTATAAATACCAGCATCAGTAATTTTATTGCAGCCGATTTTTACATTACGCTGATTAACGATACCCTCGGGTTTCTTTTCAAGAAAGTGAATAAAGTAATCTGTGATTTCTTCGCGATTCGTGCGTGGAATATTTGAAACAGTTGGCAATAAAACCGCATCTTCCGCATAGCATTCAGCCACCTTATTGGCATCCAGTGTCTTTAAAGCATCATTCCAACGCTCAAACAAATCTTCCGCAAGCTTGAGTGTCGCAGGAGCACAATAAGTAAGCTGTTGCTCTCCCGACACAGCATCAATCGCATTAGTGGAAGGCAGGCGACGCTCGCCAGTAATAGGGTGATTCTGACCGCGAAATGATGAACCTAAACTCACTCGATCATGCGTGGGTGGGCCGTTTTCAATAAAGCGCGTGCCACTAATGCGGCTAGATGCGGGTCTGTTCATAAATCCATCCTCAAAAAGAACACAATTCAAATACCAATTAGCGGGTCAAACCTGCATAAATAAGAGGTAATTTTTCAGGCAAGCGCTCGACATGGTCGACAATCATATAATTACGCGGACCAAAAATACGCGATACATACTCATCCGCATACGGATCAAGTGTCATACAGAAGGTTTGAATACCTTGTCGCCCAGCTTCTTCAACCGCTTTTTTGGCATCTAAGCGTAAATATTGAGGATCCCGCACATCATTATCTGCTGGTTCGCCATCCGTGATAATCAACATGAGTTTTTTACCGCTGGCACTCGCATTGAGCAAATGACTGGCATGGCGAATAGCCGCGCCCATGCGTGTAGAAAGCTGCCCTGTCATACCTGCTAAACGCGCCTTAACCAAATCGTTGTAAGGCATATCAAAGTCTTTGTAGCGGAAATACTCAACATCATGTCGGCCATTGGAGTCAAAACCATGAATTGCAAACCGATCGCCCACTTTATCCATGGCATAGGCAAGCATAGCAGCAGCTTCACGCGCTAAATCAAGTACGCTGTAATCCTTGCCACGTACCTTATCGTTAGTGGATTCAGATAAATCAATCAACAGCAAAATCGATATATCACGCACTTTCAACACATTACGAATCATGATGCGCGGATCAGGCATACGCCCCATGCGCGTTTCAATCATTGCATCCACCGCTGCATTAATATCAAGCTCGTCGCCATCTTCTTGTTTGCGCACACGCTTCACACCCTGCGGTTGCAACGCATCAATCAAATAGCGCAAACGGCTTACCAATGGACGATTATGAGTAATAATGTCTTCAATAGTCTCTAAATTACCTAGGCTTGGCCGTTTTTCATGCAAGGTTACCCAATAAGGGCGATCAAGTTGCATTTGATAATCCCATTCAGGGTAATGTACTGGTGGCGATATAGGTTCTTTACCTTCCAGTTGATTCATTGATTTATCATCACCATCCCGATAAAACTCGGTGGGCAGAATCCAAATCTCTTCGGCACTATCGTCGGCAAACTCATTATCAACTTCATTGATCATTTCCATCAGATTGACACGTTTGCGCACCTGATGATGTGAGCTGAATAATGATTCTTCCTCGTGAGCTTCTAAGAAATCTTCAAACTCCCAAATATAGCGATTGTCGTCACGATACACCGGACCAAGTAAATCTTGGCTGGGTGAAAATGGTAAATTTAGGCGTGCGTGTTCGGCGGATAGACGCAAACCAAGTTCTCGCGCCATGACTTCCTCACCCCAGCGCGGCGCCATCTCAAAAAAATCCGTTTGAGCCTGCGCAATCCAGAAATTCGGGTCTTGATAATCAGGGTCTAGCAATGCGCGTGAAAGTCTGGAAAAAAGTGGCTGAGCCTCATCACCATCCGCTGCGCTTGTGGTATGAAAACGCCACCACAGAGCACCTAATCCTGGGAATTTACCAATCGCCAAGGATTCAACCCGGGCATCTTCAACCATACCAATCAGTACACGCTGTAAAATGCCATATTGACGATCCTGGAATTGCACCGTGGTGTGCATGATATGTGCCGCTGCATGGGCTGCCGCCGCACGATACACGGCCAAGCCTTGAATGGTTTCATGATCAACCGAGTTTTCAGCACTTACATCATCAAACGCATCCGGTAGATGCATGAAAAACCCTTCAATATAAGGGCGGTAGCCAGTACGGCTCTCAAAATCACCCGACGTAGGGCGCATTAAAAAATCACGTCCCCACAGAGCACGCAAATACATATTAATGCGCCGCTGCACATCAACAAATAATGTGCCGCGCCGCTCGTTTTGTAATATTTTGAGTGACTCAGGCGAACTCAGAGAAAAGTATGCGAGTTGCGCATCGATATCGGTTTTATGTGCCTGCGCACCCCACACTGCCCAGCGTCGCAGACCACCAAGAGTGAGATTTTCAAGCAATTCATTCATACGCTCAAGCATAGGACGCACCCCACGCGGTGCGAGCGCCAGCAAGTGCTCAATCAAACCAAGATAAGATCGATATAAATCAAGATCACCGAGACGCGAAGCTACAGCAGGCGAAGTATCCAACAACAATGCCAACACAGCACCGCTGGTTTTGGAATACATTTTCATGAGTGCGGCGAGTGTCTCACGCACTGCTTCTTCACCCAGCTCACGCGCAAGCAGCGGTGATGAGTCAATAAACGAAGCGACCAGCTCAGTGCCACGTCCGGTCGAGGCTAAGGCGCGCGCACCTTTGAGGTAAAACTCTTCAATACCACGTGTCGAAAAACTACGTGCGGCATCTTCCCACGCGGAACGTAGTCGCTCGATGGCGTGCTCGCCCAGCTCCTCGACAATATCCGAATAATCTTCAAGCAAAGCTGTCATGAGGGCTCCAGCACACGTATTTGTAAGGAGTGTTTTTATGCACACTCAGCACAAAAATCGTGTCTTAGAAATAAGTCGTTACCGCTGCATCAAGCGCGTCACGCATATCAGGATCATCCGTAATGGGGCGCACTAATGCCAAACGGCAGGAAGAAAGCGGATCAACGCCCTTGTTTATCAAGGAACCCGCATAAATCAGCATACGCGTAGAAATACCTTCATCTAAGCCATGACCTTTAAGATTGCGCGCACGCTCAGCAATACTGACCAATTTGCTGGCAATATCCAAAGAAACGCCCGTTTCATGCGCGACAATCTCGCATTCAATCTCATGCTCTGGATACGTGAAATCTAATCCACCAAAACGCTGTTTGGTGGATTGTTTCAAATCCTTCATCAAGCTTTGGTATCCAGGATTATAGGAAATAACCAAATGAAAATCAGGGTGCGCCTTGAGTAATTCACCCTTTTTTTCCAGCGGCAAAATTCGACGATTATCGGTTAAGGGGTGTATTACAACAGTCGTATCTTGACGTGCTTCAACAACTTCATCCAAATAGCAAATAGCACCGTAACGCGCTGCAATAGCGAGGGGGCCATCCTGCCAACGCGTGCCATTGGCATCAAGCAGGAAGCGACCAACCAAATCTGAAGCTGTCATATCTTCGTTACACGCCACAGTAATCAGTGGACGATTCAAACGATGCGCCATGTACTCAATAAAACGAGTCTTGCCACAACCGGTTGGGCCTTTAAGCATCATCGGCATACGCACGGAGTATGCCGCCTCAAAAAGCTCAACCTCATCATCGACTGAGCGATAATAGGGCTGTTGTTTAATGCGATATTGCTCAGTGATATCAGACATAATTAAAAA
>DZAT01000035.1:0-11103 GCA_022736205.1 Thiomicrospira cyclica | reverse complement strand
CGGTACAATATTCATTACAGCATCCTCAGATTGATTTTTGGCGCGTTGTACACTAGCAACCAATTTACTTGCGGTTGTATTCATACTGACATTACCTCGTTAATGATGCCTTCAATTTCACGCACGGCAGGTTCAGCGCGCACCCCTGCCTCATAAACTGTCAACCCTTCCATGGAGCCTGAGCGATACACGTTTCTACGTGTCATAGCGCTTTGCAAACAAGGCAAATCCAGTGCCAAAATTGCCTTACCCACCTCACGCGAAAGTGCGCTGCGCGGCTCACGCTGATTCAAAACAATATGGGCACGTAAGCTTCGATTATGTATTCGTGCGTCTTCAATCGTCCGCACCATGGCAAGACTCGCCCACAGATCCACTGGTGAAGGCAGCACCGGCACAAGCACATCCGATGCCACGCTAAGCAAACTAACCACCGATTCCGAGCTGGTATTGGGCGGACAATCAACCACAATAAACTGATAATCACTGCGGAAGCGCTCAATTGCACTGACTAATGAACCACCTACGCGAATTACTGAAAATGGAAAATCTCGTCCAGGAGGACACTGGCTTGACCATTGACTGGCACTACCTTGCGGATCAGCGTCAATCAGTAGTGTGCGACCGCGACGATTCAAACCAGATGCAAGATTCATCGCAAGTGTTGTTTTGCCCGCACCGCCTTTCTGGTTGGCAATGGCAAAAACACGATGCGCATGAATCATGCGCCTTACACTCCCATACCAAGGTAAATAACTTCAATGGCATCAGCCAAGTGCAGACAGCCTGAGTCTGGTTCTTCACCTTCACCTTCTAGGGTGATGTTGACAAACGTGGTGCCGAAGTTAACCGTACCAGGATGTTGCCCACTTGTTTTTGAATACTCGGCAATCCGATCAAGAAAATCACGTGTAACGCGGTAAGACTCAAAGGTATAGCGACGATTCAATACTGAGCTTCCCTTACGACGTTCCCAAGCATGTAACGCTAATGGCAAATCCGACATAGATTAGATTCCTAGCCTTACTCAATTCATTCATAAACTTATGTCTTTATTTCAATGCTTTTGAAAACATTAATGAGCGCATGAATGAATCGAGTAAATCAATAAATTTGGCGCACTTATAAAACAGAATAACTATCTCAGCGTGCGCCTAAAAATTAACTGCGTGTAGACGTAATTTCAGCATCACGCCCACCTTCTCCCGCATCAGGGGTAGAAGGAAGAATGCTTTCCACTTCGTTGTGTACGCGCGCAATGATGTGCGCAGCTACCAAACCGTCGCCCACGCGTTCACACGCATCGGCACCGGCACGCACAGCTGCATTTACTGCGCCTGTTTCTCCGCGAACCAGTACGGTGACATAACCGCCACCAACAAATTGACGACCTACCAAGCGAACTTCTGCCGCCTTAGTCATTGCATCAGCTGCTTCAATGGCAGGAACAAGACCACGGGTCTCGATCATGCCAAGCGCAACTCCTGTATAACTTGCCATTAAATAACTCCTTAATTTTTAAAAAAAGTAATTAAGCTTGTGGAGTTTTTGGCAGAATGCCTTCAACTTCGTTGTGAACACGCGCAATGATGTGCGCCGCCACTAGACCATCACCCACACGTTCACACGCATCGGCACCGGCGCGCACAGCAGCGTTAACAGCGCCAGTTTCGCCACGTACCAGTACGGTGACATATCCGCCGCCAACAAATTGACGACCAATCAAGCGCACTTCAGCGGCCTTAGTCATAGCATCGGCTGCTTCAATTGCAGGCACCAAGCCACGTGTTTCAATCATACCCAAAGCAATACCAGCTACTTCAGCCATCTCTAAATCTCCTCGTTAATGTGAAATCAAAACCCGAACGGTAAATTAGGCCGTGGGAGCCTGGGGCAAAATGCCTTCAACTTCGTTGTGAATACGCGCAATGATGTGCGCAGCTACCAAGCCGTCACCCACACGTTCACACGCATCAGCACCGGCACGCACAGCAGCGTTAACCGCACCTGTTTCACCACGCACCAAAACGGTAACATAACCACCACCAACAAACTGACGACCAATTAGACGAACATCAGCTGCCTTGGTCATGGCATCTGCGGCTTCAATCGCTGGCACCAGTCCGCGAGTTTCAATCATTCCAAGGGCAATGCCCATACGTTCTGCCATTTGTATACTCCTAAAGCACTTTGGTTAAACTCTATTTGCCGACCGGCACCTACATTCGACCCAACTCCATCTAGGTCAATCAGACTGAGATTACATACATTATTGAAAACATAGAAGACACTACTCTTCCCAATGATCAATAATTCCTGCAATCGTCAAATCAGTCAGAATACTTTTATCCCCCATGGCAATTCGCGCTGCCGATCCACTCACTGTAAATACCCAGCGGCCAGCGGGAACACCAACTGGATCGGTCGCTACGTTAATTTTGCCTTTGAGGTTCTTAAGAACACGCAATGAGGAATGTTGCATACCCACCATGCGGCGCGAACATACTAAATCATCCACAACCTGCATGATCTCCATCAATTACTCCTCGCTCCAATGATCGATAATGCCAACAATAGTCAAATCAGAGGGAAATTCTTTACTTCCAGCAGCTTCACGCGCCGCCGAACTCCCCACACAAATAACCCAATCCCCTGGCATACAACCAATTGAATCCACTGCCACACTGGCCGCTCCACCTTTTTCGCGCACCACCAATAAAGGCTTATGGCCAAATTCCTTGATTCGATTGGTCGAAACCAATGTTTTCTCAACTTGACATACTTTCATAAAGCAAAACCTGATGTAGCTTTAAATTCATTAATAAAATTGTCCTGACCATCAACCCACTCCAAGAGTGCTACTGGCTCTTTGGCACGAACCGTCATAAAACATTGCAACTTTCCGCTTGCAAATAAGGCTGCATAATGATTCAACATCGCATTACGTACACGCACACAGCGTGTAATTGCCTGCGCACGCGAATCAGCAACATGTGCGTTATATCGATAATGAATCATTACCGGAATAGGCAGCCCATGATTAAGATGTGTTGCACGAAAAATACTCATACCTTGCTCAATATCATCGCGACCTTCTTCAAATGTATATTGGTGCGTATAATACACAATATTACGTAATTGAAAGGATTCAATATTTTCGCCAATTAACATCAAGCGCTCTGCGTGAGCAAAATCATGATAATGCCCCGCATGAAATCGACGAACAAAATCAATCTGTGAAATATTGCTATACATTAACTGCGTCACAAAACGACGCATCCCAGCATCTGGCTGACCCTGGCCGCGCGCCCAGCCATCCATACCCGCAACTTGATCGATGTACTGCTGCAACACTCTCGAAGCTTCGTGCGCAGACAAAGCAAGTGTCGCGTTATATACATGCTGCATATCTATATAGCGATGGGCATTAAGATCGCCTTCTGCATCAGGCAGGTGGATACGTAAAGCATCCGTATCGGTATCCACGCCAAGTAATAAAATGGCAAGATCCTGCTCTGGAAATAAATCCTGTAAAGCACTACGTAATGAATTCAAACGATTTAAAACCGCCTCAACCCCAGCTAGTTCTTTACCACGATAAATGCCGCAACCCGATTCGGCAGGACGTAGTGAGGAACGATTATAAACAGCCACTTTCAAATAACGACTATGACTAGCTCTGCCAATCATGCTTGATGCTTGAATGCGCTTTTTTAATTCAATACGCTGCCAACGTTTAAGGTCGGTTTCAACATCAAACAAACCCGCCGAATATGCCTTGGTATGACGCAATGCATGGCGTGGTAAACGCAAGACAAAACGCTCTACCCCTTTAAGCCGTCCATCTGATGCGAGCGAAACATCGACTTCATGTAGCCCGCATGAAGCAAAAAACCCACGTGCCGCAATCACACTAGCCTCATCCTGTGCATCCAGGTGAATTTGCTGCTCAGAAGCACGCACAAAAGTATTAAAAACACAGAATGAATATAAAGCACGTATATCAAGCGCTTCTACCCATGCACGTTCAAGCACTTCATCTGGTAGCTCAAACCCCAAACGTTCTTTAGATATGGCTTGGGCACGGCTTACAAAATCATGTTCGTGCTGGATGGTAGCAATATCCCGCAACGCCGCATAAATTGCATCGAAAGCAGAGCGAGTGGCTTTCTCGTAAGAATATAGCCATAAATTTGTATCTTGATCGCTCAAGCTGTGCCCTTGATACACAGATGCCTCAGCAACCATAGGCTTACTCTCAGCAATCTCTTTACGCTGGGCAGGTTTGGCGACCGCAGCGGGGCGCTCCGAGAATGCTTGTCTGCGCAGACAAGGGAATGCACTCGTCATTCTCTTAAATTGTTCATGCTGCACTGTGTAATCGTGCATGATTAACCTCGAGCACCGCCAGAAAGGGTCACAACAGGCCCCTTAACTGTTACTCCAGCACTGCCAGTAACCTTAGTTACAGGTGCTTCAGGACGAACAATCTCACGATTGGCATGAGCTCCAGAACTACGCAACTCACGTACATCGCCGCGCATGGTTGGGTTGCGTGAATGTGCCGACTTGCCTTCTGTACCCGTAGTACGGGCATTACGCTGCCAGTCATCGCCCGTAATAGTGCGCCCAGACTGACGACCTTCGCCAGTGACACGCTCACGCCCCGACTTACCAGCTTCTTCATTATGTGAAGTTTCGACAATAGTTGGAACAGGGGCTACTTTAGTATGTGAGGTATGGCGAAACTCAGGTGTACCCGATACCCGACCACTAGAACGAATGCCTGAACCCGTAATATTTCGCTCACCTGCGCCATACGCTGTACCCGTTACGAGCCCGCGCGCAGCATGAAGCGGCGCTTCCACCGAAAAACCTTGTTTACTCACATCCAAAGGAATTTCTATTCCACAAGTTTCAGCGACCTGATCCCAACCCACGTAAGGAGCACCAGTCAACGTCTGGCATGCGCCTTTGAAATCACCCGTGGTTTTACCGCCAACACTAGGCTGCAGACCCGTCATGGTATGACCAAAACTACCACGGCGTTTGACTGCACGTTCAGCCGCTTCTGCTAACTGATCTGCTCCGCAGAAAACACCGACCTCATGTTGTCCTGAGTATCCAGTGCCCGTCACTATCGAGCAGCTACCCGGCTCATTGCCAGTCATATTGTTTGCACGCCCCATCATCGGGCCGGTGACGCGCTGACCAAGCAACGTGTTATCAACGCCAACTTTGCGAGCTTGTTGCGCTGGCTCACTTTGGCAAAACTCACGATAATTTCTGGGACTGACATATTGCGTACCCGAAACTTTGGCACATCCACCAACTTCACCCCCAGTAACGAGTTCGTTTCGCTCAACCGAGGTACCGCTTAATTTTTGCTTGTCATTGGTTTGATCCACGGCAATCTTGCTGGGATAGCTTTGGGTACAAAGCTTGCCAAACTCACCCACAGAAAAATATTGATCCCCTGAGATTTCGCGGCAAGAACCCGCCTCATCTCCAGTCACGCTGGGCTTACGCCCGACCATGACACCAGTCACTTCCTGACCTGATGCTGTCATGCTACGACCCGTCTTAGCTGGTGGGGTGTAAGGCACATCGCGGCAGAAACTTTTGAAGGACTCCATGCCAAGATATTGCGTACCGCTCACCGATGAACAGAAACCCTGTTCATCTCCTGTCATTTTCTCATCACGCTCAACCATGGTGCCTGTTACCACCTGATTTGCACTAAGCGTATGACTTTCGCCTACCTTTTGAAAAGTAGTTACGGTGCGCTGAGTGCTGGCGCGATCTTGCATGGAAATATAGCTCGTACCTGTAATAGCACGCTCGGCACCGACTTCAACGCCAGTTACTTTATCCGCCTGCACTATCGGCATCCCTGATACGGTTTGATTCTTGCGTGTTGCAATGTCCAGCACCTTTTTTGGATGCGGTTCCTGCTTGATTCCGCAAATTGAAGTGAACACATCCGCAGCAATGTACTCAGTGCCGGTAATCTTGCGGCACTCGCCAACTTCAGTCCCGGTGACATCTTTTTGTTGAAACATATTGCCACTGGTAATGGTTTTGCCATGCGTTGTTTCGCTTGGAACCACTTTGTCAGTATTTTTTTTCGGACGCGCCGCATCAAACTGATCGTATTGTTCAACGCTTACGTATTCGGTGCCAGTAATTGAGCGTGTACTGCCCTGCTCGTTGCCAGTGACGTTTTTGCTACGATCAAGACGACCACCGGTAATAAGCTGACCGCTCAGCGTCTCCGACTCCTCAACCTTAACCACGGCCTCACCTTTGGCGACAGCTTTGCGCACCTTACCACTCGGGCGAGAGACACTGCTTTTGCCGCTTGCGCCAAGGCTAGAATGTTGTGCTCGACGCGCCATTGCTAATTGACGACCATTTAGACCGTTGACTAGCGCTTCACCAACAGCATGACTACATAGTAAACCGCGCCCTACGAGTGCTGCAGTCGCCTTGACTGCATTTGCACCCACTTTACCCTTAATGCTCATGGCAGTACGACGCGCCATAGCAAAGGCACGCGCACCTGTCTGCATTGCGAGAGGATTATTGGCCGCTTGGCTCACCGCTTCAACTGGCGCAACGGCAAGCACCGAACTACCGAATACCGCGCAACCGCAATCAATAGACTCGATTGGCACAATCTCATCACGACGTTGCTTACGCATGGCTGATGCTGTAGCTGCGCCTGTACTGCTTGATGCAGCTTTCCGCTTGGCGGCTTCTTGACGCAGTTGACGAGCATTGATGCGCGTATCTGCGACAGGAAAAACGATTTCCTGCTCGTGTTCAGTTGTATTCAACGCATCAAAGAAAGAAGGCGACGACCGAACGGCAGAAGCGTTTTGCAAACCCGCGTTCGCTGTAAGCGTCAGCGGATTACTTGCAGCCGCCTTGCGTGCCAAAGCACGCTCTTTGCGCAGAGCCTCAGCCGAGCTATTAGCTTCGGGGCGGCGCGCAGGGTTTTTGGCTTGAATGGCAATCATAGTTGTAGTTGGTTCTTGACTTGAAGGCGCCGAAAATAGGCTTGTTACCGATACAGCCGAAGACTGATAACTAACCGGTGAAACGGCGTTTGAAGCCCCCACAGACTTGCGTGAAAGCGCTTGTTCTTTGCGCAACACTGCCGCAACCGACTGCTGTGAATTTGACGCGATTGTCTGTTTGCCTTGCGCCGAGGCAGCGCGTCGATGCGCTAGGGCGAGTTCACGCCCGCTAACCTGAGAGGTCATCAAACAAGGCGTATCATTACATACCATGCTATGCACGGTATTGGTGGCGATAGCACTCGGTTGAGGCGAAGCCTTTGTCGATGCCTTCACTTGCCCACCAGCCTTACCTGATTGACTAAGTGCCTGACGACGCGCTTGAGCCGCTTCACGACCGCTTGCGTAATTAACGTTTGCTTGATTTTTCATGCTCATCTTTGCATCCCGATGCTTGATGACCTATCAGGTCAACCCCTCTTGATACAAGAGGGGCTCTATAGAATAGGTGACGCAGAACACTGCGTCACACGTCGTTTTCGATCAACGACCGCGGTATACGATGAACGCAGTACCTTGGCATTGAGCGTAGTTGTCATAGCCAACAACACGGATCATGTGATCCGGATTATCGCGATGACACGCCTCGACTTCAGCCATAACTGCGTCTACGGATTGCTCGCCAAACAGTGGCAGCTTCCACATATACCAGTAGTGATCCCAAGCATTTTCTTTTTCCGAGTGCTCAACGGATGGGTTCCAACCGCGAGAAATCATGTAAGCGACTTGCTTGCGAATCTGATCCGCAGTCATTTGCGGCAGGTACGAAAAAGTTTCGTACTTTGGCGATTGCTTGAAGCTGTAGTTAAAAGTACTCATTTAAAACTCTCCTTTATTCGGTTTTCGATACGTATGGATTACTTGTTGACCACATCAAGCTTGTCCACAGTATCGAACTCGAACTTGATCTCTTTCCAGGTTTCCATGGCGATCTTCAGCTCAGGAGAGTACTGGGCAGCAGCGATAAGAATCTCTTTACCTTCTTTCTCAATCTGACGACCTTCGTTACGTGCTTGAACACATGCTTCAAGCGCAACACGGTTTGCCGTCGCGCCAGCAGCGTTACCCCATGGGTGTCCAAGAGTACCGCCACCGAACTGAAGCACAGAGTCATCGCCAAAGATATTCACCAGCGCAGGCATGTGCCAGACGTGGATACCACCGGATGCCACTGCGAATGCGCCCGGCATGGAGCCCCAGTCTTGATCGAAGAAGATTCCGCGTGAACGATCTTCTGGAATATAAGATTCGCGCAGCAAATCAATCCAGCCCAAGGTAGCTTCACGGTCGCCTTCAAGTTTACCTACAACAGTACCGGTGTGCAGATGATCGCCGCCGGAGAGACGCAGAATCTTGGTCAACACGCGGAAGTGAATACCGTGGTGCGGGTTACGGTCGAGTACCGCGTGCATCGCACGGTGGATGTGCAACAGCATACCGTTTTCGCGGCACCAGTTCGCAAGGCCTGTGTTAGCAGTAAAGCCACCTGTGATGTAGTCGTGCATGATGATGCGCGAGCCAATTTCCTTAGCGTATTCAGCACGCTTATACATATCTTCTGGGGTAGGCGCAGTCACGTTCAGGTAGTGACCTTTGCGCTCGCCAGTTTCGCGCTCAGACTTTTCAATCGCCTCTTGCACGAAATCAAAACGCTGACGCCAACGCATGAACGGCTGGCTGTTGATGTTTTCGTCGTCCTTGGTGAAATCCAGGCCGCCACGCAAACACTCATAGACCGCACGGCCATAGTTTTTACCAGAAAGACCAAGCTTAGGCTTGATGGTGCAACCCAGCATTGGACGGCCATACTTGTTCAGCATGTCACGTTCAACTTGGATGCCCATAGGTGGGCCGCCGCAGGTTTTAACGTAAGCGATTGGGAAACGAACGTCTTCAAGACGCAGGGCACGTACCGCCTTAAAGCCAAATACGTTACCCACCAAAGAGGTGAATACGTTAACAACTGAACCTTCTTCGAACAGGTCAATGGGGTAGGCAATAAAGGCATAAAACGCGGTGTCGTCACCAGGAACGTCTTCGATGTGATAGGCACGGCCTTTGTAGTAGTCCATGTCAGTCAGAAGATCGGTCCAGACCGTTGTCCAGGTACCGGTTGAGGACTCGGCGGCAACCGCAGCCGCAGCTTCTTCACGATCCACGCCCGCTTGCGGGGTGATTTTGAAGCACGCCAAGATATCCGTATCCAACGGAGTGTACTCCGGGGTCCAATATGTTTGGCGATAGTCCTTCACGCCCGACTCGTACTTCTTAACAGCCATGCTTAGCTCCTGTTTGAGGGTTAGCTTAATTATGGGCAAGGAACTCCCCAACCCATTCCGAAATAAGAGCCACCCAGACTGAGTGGCTCGCGACTTGTTGGATCTTACACATCAGTAACGATAAAGTTAAATCACTATTTGCGATTATCTCCATAAGCAAATCTGATGGATCTTTTATGTCGCCAACCTAAGATAACCCCAAGCTCTGTATAGCCGCAACAAGGTTTTCAAATCACCCGACCGTCTGTCAGATCGCACTACGTTGTGCGTGATATTTTTATGAATTGATGGTTAAATGCCGTCACTTTTGATTTTCATATAATCCGGCGCGCACTCCACGCATGAACAACATCAACCTGCGGGTCTACTCATTTATCGACTCACTTCAGCCGCAACTAGCTTCTTATCTTGCGACCAGCTCACAGGGTTTTTTACCCGTACCGGGGGACGCTTGCCTTTGGATTGAGGTGGCGCCCGGTATGGCAGTACACCGCTTGAGTGACATCGCGCTCAAGGCTACCAATGTACATCTTGGCGAGCAGGTGGTTGAGCGTGCTTTCGGCTCGATGGAAATTCACTATCGCAACCAAAGTGAAGTGCTGGCCGCTGGCGAGGCCATTTTGCATGAGATTAATGCTAAGGCGGAATCACGTCAGGCATGTCGCATTGCATGGAAAGAAATTATTCGCGCGATTGCACCAGATCACGCCACACTGATTAATCGCCAAATGCGTAAGGGCTCTATGCTGCTGCCGGGAAAAAGCATGTTTATTTTGGAAACCGAACCTGCCGGTTACATCGTGCAAGCTGCTAATGAGGCGGAAAAAGCCGCGCATGTCACGCTGGTCGATGTGAAGGCTTTTGGCTCATTTGGGCGCTTAACTATGATGGGCAGTGAGGCCGAAACTCTTGAGGCCATGCGTGCGGCCGAGAGAACGATTGAAAATATCAATCGTAATGCGCGTGTGGTTGAAGACTAACCACGGGCGCGCAGACTTGCGCGCACTTAACCATTAGACTGGCGAAAAACCACAACGCACCAGCATCGCTTCCGTGATTGAGTCGGGTTTTGAGACGGACGAGTGCCCAATGAGGCGCTCTAAATAACGGGCAATTACATCCACTTCAAGATTAAGCCGCATGCCCGCCTCCCAAGATGATGCAGTGGTCATATGCAAGCTATGCGGCACAAGATTTAGCTCAAACACCGCACCCTGCACAGCATTGACCGTGAGGCTAATACCGTCCACGGTAATTGAGCCCTTGGCTGCGATGTAGCGCGCCAGATCATCCGGCGCCTTGACGCGAAAGCGAATGGAACGTGCATCGTGCTGTTTGGATTCAATTACACCCACGCCATCCACATGTCCGCTGACCAAATGCCCGCCCAATGGCGTTGATAGGGTAAGTGCTTTTTCCAGATTTACGTTCTGCCCCATCGCCAATTTGCCGAGCGTCGTAAGCTGCAAGGTCTCACCCGAAACATCGGCGGCAAAGTGAGTTGCGCCAAGCTCAACCACGGTCAAGCACACCCCTTGCGTAGCAAGGCTATCGCCGATGTGCACGCCCTCAAGAAAACCAGCTTGCGTTTCGATGTGAATACGCTGGTCGCCACCGATTGGGGTTAAGCAGCGTAACTTGCCAAGCGTCTGGATAATGCCGGTAAACATACTGTCTGCTCCTTGCTTGGATGACGCGAACGACGCAATTTAAAACGGAATATCGTCCTCTTCAAAGCCACC
>DZAT01000196.1 GCA_022736205.1 Thiomicrospira cyclica | reverse complement strand
GTTCGTGCAGAACGTCGTGTAAAACAGTTGAAAAACCAAGGGTTAGATGCTAACATTGATCGAATAACTCAAGAGATTAAAGAACGGGACGATCGCGACCGCAATCGTTCTGTTGCTCCCTTGATTGCGGCAGCGGATGCATTGGTTATTGATACCTCGCATTTGACTGCCGATGATGTATTCAACCAAGCAGTTGCTTGGATTGATAATCGGTTTACGGGCAGGAAGTAAACCGTTTAATAAACCAGACCCGTTGGTTATTCTCACTCCCGCAAGAATAATAACCAAACAACGGCTTGATATTGATATTGAGATTTATACATGGAATCTTTTGCTTCGCTTTTTGAGGAATCCCTCAAAACTTCGTTTGTTCAGCCTGGTGCCTTGATTAAGGGTACTGTCACGAAAATCACCAATGACTTTGTTTACGTCGATGCTGGCATGAAGTCAGAATCTGCAATTGCGATCAAGCAATTCATGGATGACAAAGGTGTATTAGAAGTTGCTATCGGTGATGAAGTTGATGTTGCTGTTGAAGCAATCGAAGACGGTTTTGGTGAAACAAAACTTTCTCGTGAAAAAGCAAAACGCGCAAGCACTTGGGATTGGTTAGAATTACAATTGACTGAAAACAACATCGTTAACGGCTTGGTAACAGGTAAAGTTAAAGGTGGTTTGACGGTTGATGTACACGGTATCCGTGGTTTCTTACCAGGTTCTCTCGTTGACACGCGTCCAGTTCGTGATTTTGGCTTCCTAGAAGGCAAAGAAATCGAATTGAAACTGGTTAAGTTAGATCGTAAGCGTAACAACGTTGTTGTTTCTCGTCGTGCGGTTATCGAAGCTGAAAGCAGTGCTGAACGTGATGAATTGCTCAAAAATCTTGACGAAGGTTCTCATGTTAAAGGTGTGGTTAAAAACCTTACTGACTACGGTGCGTTCATTGATTTGGGTGGCATTGATGGTCTATTGCACATTACTGACATCGCTTGGCGTCGTATTAACCATCCTTCAGAAGTCCTTAACGTGGGCGATGAAGTGGATGTTAAAGTACTTAAGTTTGACCGTGAGCGTAACCGCGTATCATTGGGCATGAAGCAGTTAGAAGCTGATCCTTGGAGCAAGATTGCTGCGGCATTCCCACCAAATTCAGAAGTAACGGGTAAAGTTGCTAACTTAACTGACTACGGTGCTTTCGTTGAAATTCAAGAAGGCGTTGAAGGTTTGGTTCATACTTCTGAACTTGATTGGACTAACCGTAACATTCACCCATCTAAAGT
>DZAT01000094.1 GCA_022736205.1 Thiomicrospira cyclica | reverse complement strand
AATGAGTGAACCGTTCGTTGACCTCGACCCACAAGAAACCCAAGAGTGGTTGGATGCCTTAGCATCTGTGGTCGAATTTGAAGGTACTGATAAAGCCCAGCATCTGATTAATCGTCTGATTGCCCATGCCCGTAAGTACGGCATTGATACGCTTTACAGTGCAAATACCCCCTATATCAACAGTATACCGACAGAATTACAAGCGGTTTACCCAGGTGATCAAGAAGTTGAGGGGCGTTTGCGTTCACTCATCCGCTGGAATGCGATGGCAATGGTGGTTAAAGCGAATCGCCTGTCTACCGAGTTAGGTGGGCATATTGCTTCTTTCGCTTCGAGCGCGACATTGTATGAAGTTGGTTTTAACCACTTCTTCAAAGGTCCTGATGCCCCAACGGGTGCGGACATGATTTTCTTCCAAGGTCATACCTCACCGGGAATGTATTCTCGTGCTTTTATGGAAGGTCGCTTAACAGAAGAAGATTTAGGTAAGTTCCGTCAAGAAGTCGATGGTGGCGGGTTATCATCTTATCCGCATCCTTGGTTAATGCCTGACTTTTGGCAGTTCCCGACGGTATCTATGGGCTTAGGTCCTTTAATGGCGATTTATCAAGCGCGTTTCATGAAGTATTTACATGCGCGTGGCTTAATCGATGCGACTGGTCGTAAAGTCTGGGCATTTTTGGGCGATGGCGAGATGGACGAACCAGAGTCTCAAGGCGCGATCTCATTAGCCCATCGTGAAAAGCTCGACAACCTTATTTTTGTGGTGAACTGTAATCTACAGCGTCTCGATGGTCCTGTGCGTGGCAACGGTAAAATTATCCAGGAATTAGAAGGCAACTTCCGTGGTGCTGGCTGGAACGTGTTAAAAGTCGTTTGGGGCAGTGAGTGGGATGGTCTACTTGCGCGTGATAAAACAGGCAAACTCATGCAACGCATGATGGAAGTTGTTGATGGTGAGTATCAGGCTTACAAGGTACGTGGTCCAGCGTATGTTCGTGAACATTTCTTTGGCAAGTATCCAGAAACAGCCGATTTGGTCAAAGACATGTCTGATGACGAAATCTTTAAATTGTCTCGTGGTGGTCATGATCCGCGTAAGATTTATGCCGCTTATAAGGTAGCGACAGAGCATGTCGGTCAACCAACTGTCATTTTAGCGCATACCGTCAAAGGTTATGGTATGGGCGAGTATGGTGAGGGTGCAATGGCAGCTCATCAACAGAAAAAATTAGATGTGAATGGGTTGCGTCATTTCCGAGACCGTTTCAGTATCCCCATTTCGGATGCCGACTTAGACAATGTGCCTTTCTACAAGCCACAAGATGATGCGCCTGTTATGAAGTATTTGCACGAGCGTCGTGCTGCTTTGGGTGGTTTTCTACCGCAGCGTTTAGATCGTTCTGTTGATGTTAATGTGCCAGATTTGTCTGCTTTTGATGCCTTGTTGCAAGGCACTGGGGAGCGTACGATGTCTACCACCATGGCTTTTGTACGCATTTTGGCTGTGTTATTGCGTGATAAGGCATTAGGTCAACGAGTGGTGCCAATTATTCCAGATGAAGCGCGTACTTTCGGTATGGAAGGGCTGTTCCGTCAGGTGGGTATTTATGACCCAGCGGGTCAGCTATATGAACCAGTCGATGCCGATCAAGTGATGTGGTACAAACAAGCGCAGAATGGTCAGGTATTGCAGGAAGGGATTAACGAGGCAGGTGCGATGTCATCGTGGGTTGCAGCTGCAACCAGTTATGCGAACCACAGCATGGCGATGATGCCGTTTTATATCTATTACTCGATGTTTGGTTATCAGCGTATCGGTGATTTGGTATGGGCGGCGGGCGATATGCAAGCACGCGGTTTCTTACTGGGTGGTACAGCGGGTCGCACAACATTGGCGGGCGAAGGGCTACAACATCAAGATGGCCACAACCTGATTCAGTTTGGTCAAGTCCCTAACTGTATGACGTATGACCCTACTTTTGCGCATGAATTAGCGGTGATCGTTCAAGATGGTTTGCGTCGAATGATGGTGGAAAAAGAAGCAATTTTCTATTATGTTGCCGTCATGAATGAAAACTATGAGCATCCAGCTTTGATCGCGGGCACAGAAGATCAAATTTTACAAGGTTTGTATCGTTTGTCGGAAGCGACAGGTGAGGGTGTGCGTGCGCAGCTAATGGGTTCGGGTACGATTCTGCGTGAAGTCATGGCTGCTGCCGACTTGTTAGCGCAAGATTGGGGTGTTCAAGCCGACGTTTGGTCAGCAACCAGCTTTAACTTATTGAAGCGTGATGGCGACGATTGCGAGCGTTGGAATACGCTGCATCCACTAGATCATAAGCGCGTGCCGTTCATTACCAAGCAGTTAGCGGGTAGCGAAGGTCCTGTGATTGCGGCAACGGATTATTTGCGTGCTTATGCCGATCAAGTACGTGCTTACATTCCTGGTGATTATGTGGTGCTGGGTACAGACGGTTACGGTCGTTCGGATACGCGTGCTAAGTTACGTCAGTTCTTTGAAGTGAACCGTTACTACGTTGTGGTAGCGACACTCAAAGCCTTGGCTGATCGTGGCGAAATTAAGACGCAAATCGTGGCTGATGCGATTGCACGTTATGGTATCGATGCGGATAAACCCGCACCGTGGACGGTATAAGGAGGGTGCATCATGTCAATTAAACCCATGTTGTTGCCCGATATCGGCGACTTTAAAAGTGTAGATATTATTGAAATTATGGTCAAAGTCGGTGATGTCATTGCCGTTGATGATCCTTTGTTTGTGCTCGAAAGCGATAAAGCAACGATGGAAATACCCTCGTCGATGGCGGGTAAAATCGTTGACCTTAAAGTCAAAATTGGCGATAAAGTGAATACGGGCGTATTGGTGGCTGACATCGAAGTCGATGACTCTGCTGTTGTTGTCAAAGCCGTACCAGTTGCTGCGCCTGTGCCGACCGTTGCTGTGTCCGCTGCTCCTGTTGCAACAAGCGCACCGACGGTAGCACCTATTGTGGTTGCTGCGTCCGCTGACAAGCCGATTAATGCGCCTGTTGTTGGCGCAAAAGCGCATGCCAGTCCTTCTGTGCGTGTTTTTGCGCGTCAGTTGGGTGTTGACTTGTCTCAAGTGACAGGAACAGCCGTAAAAGGACGTGTTAGTAAAGATGATGTGCAAGGCTTTGTTAAAGGTGTGATGTCGGGCGCTAAAGCATTACCAAATGCAGTCGCAGTCGCAACGGGTGGCATGGGTATTCCAGCCATTAAGCAGCCTAACTTTGCAGATTTTGGTGACATTACCTCTGAACCCTTGTCTCGCATTAAGAAAATTTCGGGTAAGCATTTACATGCTTGCTGGCTGAATGTGCCGCATGTTACGCAGTTCGATGAGTGTGATATTACTGAAATGGAAGCCTTCCGTAGCGGTTTGAAAGAGCAAGCGAAAGCGCGTGGCGTGGGCGTTACACCATTAATCTTCGTTATTAAGGCTGCCATTGCTGCTTTGAAGAAGTTCCCGCACGTCAATGCGTCTTTGTCTGTTGATGGTGAAAATCTGATTCTGAAACAGTATTACCATATCGGTGTGGCAGTCGATACGCCAAACGGCTTGATGGTACCTGTGATTCGTGATGCCGATAAAAAATCGGTCTGGGAATTAGCCGAAGCACTCAAAGAACTGAGCCATAAAGCACGTGAAGGTAAGTTGTCGCCGACAGATATGTCGGGTGCAACCTTCTCAATTTCGAGCTTGGGCGGCATTGGTGGCAGTCAGTTTACGCCGATCGTGAATGCACCAGAAGTGGCAATTTTAGGTGTTTCTAAAGCCAAAATGCAGCCTGTCTGGAATGGTGCTGAATTTGTACCACGCTTAATGATGCCATTCTCGATGTCTTACGACCATCGTGTGATTGATGGCGCACAAGGCGTGAAATTCACCACTTATTTGGGTCAGATGCTGACCGATATTCGTCAATTGTTACTCTAGGGGACAGTGAGGGGCAGATTAAATAAAAACCAGTCATTCCCGCTTTGGCGGGAATGACTGGTTTTTGCAAACAGCTCTGTCTAAAATTTATTTCTTCTGTCTCATGCGAATAGAAAAGACAACGAATGCGTGCACAGACACGCTGCCTTGTTGGTTTTATGGTGATTGAATGGTATCCAACAGCGATCTTATGGATTGATGGCGGACAAATCGATCGGATTTGGGTTTTACTTGTGTGGCGCCCGATCCACCAAGCCATACCACAACCTGTTTTGGCAGATGCTGATCTAATACGGTCAATTGCTGCATGGCGAGCTTAGGCGAAACCGATTCTGATAAAGACAAGCAAACAATGTCGACTTGATAAGCTTCTGTTGCTTTAACAATTGATTCAACGGGCGTTTGTACGCCTAAGTTGATGCAATGAATATTTTCGAGTGTTAGCAATACTTCAATCATTAATAAACTGAGACCATGCAGTTCTTGCGGTAACGTTGTTAATAAGACTTTAGGATGTTGACCGAACGCTTTGGGTATTTTGCTCAGATTGCTACGTAATTCGTTTTGCAGTAACTCTGTCAATAAGTGCTCGTGATGAATTTGCATATCACCTGTCTGCCAGCGATCGCCAATCAGTTTAAGAACATCTGGCATAAGTGATAACACAAAAGCCTCGAGACCGTAGCGTAGCAACCACAGACTGATCTGTTGTTGCAGTGCGGCCAATTCGCCGCCATCTAATAATGCCAGTAAGTGGATTGCTTCATTACTGACCGAATTGAGTTGAATATGCGGCGTGGGCACAGCCAACATGGCATCGAGTTGATTTTCGCTGAGTGCGATCAGCTTTCCTGGTCGATGTCCAAGGCTGACCAGTTTTTTAATGCGAATCAATCGCTCAATATCACTCGCTGAATAAGTTCGAAAGCCATTAGGCATTCTAATGGGTAAGGGAAATCCATAACGACGTTCCCACATGCGCAACATATCCTTCGAGATTCCCGTTTCACGTTCTACTCGACTGATTGAATACTCGACCTGTTCCACCATTAAGCCTTTTAATTTTAGTTTTAGTTTTAGTTTTAATTTATTTGCAGCATTATAGCATGTAAAAATAAGCAATCTTAAAACCTAGTTCAATGATTTTTTTAGATTAATTGATGCAGTGGTTATTGTTTCGTCAGTGTACGCTTTGTCTTTAATTGTTCAACAATAAACTTGATTAAAAATATGACAAAAATAACCGTAAACGGGCTAATTGGGTTAGAATAGCATAAATCTTTAGAGAATCGCTCATGTCCAGTAAGTCCAAATCCGTTAGTATGAATACGAATGATCAAAATCT
>DZAT01000195.1 GCA_022736205.1 Thiomicrospira cyclica | reverse complement strand
TTTGCGCTTCGACTTTAGGGAATAAAACTAATGTTACAAAAATTACCTTTAATCTGCACCATCAGCTTGTTATTGCCGATCAGCGGTTTTGCCAAGGAGATGAAGATGGAGATGAAAGACTTGCTCAAGCTGAGCCTGGAAGAATTGCTGGAGGTGCCTATCATCAGTGCTTCCAAATACGTGCAAAAAAGCTCGGAAGCCCCGGCCTCAGTGAGTGTCGTCACCGCAGAAGACATCAAACGCTATGGCTATCGCTCTCTCGGCCAATTATTAGCGAGTTTGCAGGGCATTTACTTTGTCAGAGGCAACACCTTTGGCTTTGTCAGCATACGCGGCTTTTTTCGCTCCGGCGATTATGGGGCCCGCATTGCGGTACTGATTGACGGACACCGTATCAATGACAATCTCTTCGGTCTGGCCAATGTTGACACGGGCTTTCCTTTGGATATGGATGTCATTGAGCGGGTCGAAGTTGTGCGCGGTTCCTCGTCGTCTTTATATGGCCAAGGTGCATTTTTCGGTGTCATTAATGTGATCACCAAGAGCGCAGCGGAGCATAAAGGTGTAGTGGTTTCCACCGAAGTGGAGGTCGCCCCCGATCGTTACTACGGCAATGCCACAGTAGGCCAAACTTTCGCTAACGGTGCGCAATTATTGCTATCCGCCGGGGTTAGCGACCGCCCCGGTGAGAACGTTTACATATCGGAATTCGATAATCCGCCGTTGAGCGATGGCATCTCTCATCAACGTGATTATCACGAAATAAAGCGTTTATTCGCCAACCTGAGCTATAAGGATTTTACCCTGACTGCGTCTTATATGGACCACGACGTAGGGATGCATGGTGACACTCGTGGGTTGTTATTCGACTATCCCAACCGGAACCAAGGCAACAGCGGTTATATTGATGCGCGTTATCGCCATGAATTCAGTGACCGTCTGGAAACCAACGTCCGCCTATCCTGGAATCACTTTGCCATGCGCGTGAAAAGCCATTTCGATTACGGCGATTACCTCGCGACCAATCGTGTCGATATACCTACCAACTGGTTGAACGCGGAATGGCAATGGCAATGGCAGAACGACACGCATCGCGTGGTCAGTGGCGTGGAATATCAGTACAGTTTGTTGCAACAACAACGCAGTTACGACGAAGAACCCCATTATGTCGAATGGGCCAATATAGAAAGCGATCAAGGTTACTGGGCAATTTACGTCCAGGACGAAGTCAAGCTGACGGATAAATTAACCCTGAACGCGGGCTTGCGCTATGACTATTATGA
>DZAT01000093.1 GCA_022736205.1 Thiomicrospira cyclica | reverse complement strand
CCAATGCGCTCGGCCAATTCTTGGTTGGTTAAGCGTCCGTTAGCTTGTAGCTCGGATAGAATGGCTTGGTCGAATTTGTCTAAGTTGTGCATGGTGTATTCAGTGCTCGTGTTTGTTGGTGTGTTGTATTTTTATTCGTTGTGATGCATTAAGGCACGGGGACGCATCGACCAGAGTTTTGCTTGGGATAAGACCGCGATGAGCACTAAGCTGCCCGATCCTAACCCTAAACTCCATAACCATAATGCTATATCCCAGTGTATGGGTAGGGCTAACCAATACACCGAAATCAACGCTAAACTGAGTTGCGCCAATAACGCAGCCAAGGTGCCTGCCAGTAAGCCAATCAGCGCATATTCGGCTAATCCAATTAGGATTAATTGTCGTTGTTGTGCGCCCAAGGTTCTTAACACTAACCATTGTCGGTAGCGTGCTTCGCGCGCTGCCAAGGTGGCACTCATCACCACTAAGATGCTTGCCAGTAAGGCAAAGCCATATAAAAAGCGGATTGCTGTACTGGCTTGTTGCATGAGCTGCTGAATTTGGTCGATTAGAGCGCGAACATCCAGCCACAGTAAGCTCGGTGATGCTTGCTGAAGACTTGCTTTAAGTGCCTGAGAAGTTGATGGTGTTAAGTTGTCATAAAAGCTGCTTAAATAGGTTAGTGGTAGCGCTTCCTGTGTCCACGGCTCTGCGATAAAAAAGAAGTTTGGTTGTAGGCTTTGCCAAACCACGTCGCGAATCGCTGTGACTTGAAAGGTAATCGTTTGACCTTGAATGTCGAATACCAAGCGATCTGCAGGGCGAATCTGAAACAGTTCTGCCATGCCGCGCTCGACCGATACAGCGGGCAACTGACTTTGCCGTTGGTCGTTGGTAATGCTCTCCAGGAGTGTGTTATGTGCTGGTAAGTCAGACAGGATTGCCATATTCGCTTCTCTTTCGAGCAGGCGTTTCGCGCGTCCTGCGCTAAAGTCTTCTGGCGACAAGCGACGATCGTTGTGTTGAATCAGTCTGGCTCTGAGCATCGGAATCATCTCTGCAGACAATTGATGTTGTTGCAACTGTTGTTGTACGTCTTGGACTTCTTCGGGTTGTACGTTGATGATGAAAACATTTGGCGTAGTATCACTTAGACTGGCTTGCCAATGATGAATCAGTTGCACATGCACAAGCGTGAGTAATAACAGCAAATACAGCACCAAGCCAAAAGCGACAAATTGTAGCTTTAACGACAAGGGGTCTTGCTTGAGGTTGGCAATGACCAACCTTAGCCAGCCGCGTGTTATCGGTTGCAGCCTAAAAATAACCCGTTGCAACAACAGGGCAAATCCCCAAAGCAGGAGCGCGGTTAACCCCAAAGCCAACATCACCCACCAGCGTAAGTGTGCTGGCAAGAGTAATGCCATGACCAATACCAACAAGATGCCGCTGATGAGCCAAGCGAGTCTCTGTTGTGCGACGCTGTGTGCCGTTTGCCGAAACAATTGTTGCGGTTTGGTCTGAATCATGCGCCAAAACAGCGGCAAAGTAAACGCCCAAAAGGTTAGGCTGCTGCTTACCATACCCATCAGCATCGGTAACCAAGGGATGTCACTGGTAAAGCTAGGCAGCCAGAGGGTTAACACAGGAACCAGCGCATAAAAGCCAATCACACCGATCGCAGTCCCAATGAGGCTTGCCATGATTGCCAACAGCATTAACTGTCCGCCAAATACCCCAAATAAGCGAGCCTGTGTTACGCCCAAAGCACGCAGCAAAGCCAAGGTTTGCACCCAACGCTGTAGATAAAACCGACTGGCAATTAAAATCGACAAACCCGCGATTAACAGGGTTGTTAGGGCGGCGATATCTAAAAACAACCATGCTGTTGATAGGGTGTTTTCTAGATCTTGACTGCTTTGATCAGCGCGAATCAGTTGCCAACTGGCACGTTTATCGGCTTGTAGCGCAGCATAAAGCTTTTCTACCGCATCAGGCTTGCCCAGAAAGCTGTGCTCATAGCTGATACGACTGCCTTCTCCTGTCAGCCCTAAGCGATCAATTTGCGAGATCGGTATAAAGACAGGGGGCGCGAGTTGGTTGACCATCATGGCGAGCGGGTCTTGGTGTGAGTGGATGCCGACAATGCGGAAGGTCTGTTTGCCCAGCGCTAGAGTTTGCCCAATACTCAGGTTCATTTTTTGTGCTAACCCCTGATCAATCACCACCTGATCCTGTGCGCCTGCTTCAAAAGTCAGCCAACGACTGTCGGGATGTGCAGGAGAAACGGCACGTAAACTGACTAACTGAAACGCATCATCAACAGCGATCATGGTGTTGAGCTGAATCAGTTCTCCTACCGTGATCTCGGCTTTTGCTGCTTGTTCTGCCCAGTGTCGATCGATGGGTTGTGTGCTGCGCAACAGCAATTGTGCGCCCATGCTATTGACCGTTTCGGCGACCATGGTGGCGCGAACCGATTGCGACACCTGAGAAATGAGCGTGACACTGGCACTCGACAAGATAACCGCAAGCCATAACCAGAGGTATTCGCGACGCTGGGTGCTGCGCCAAAACCAGCGCAAGGTTAACGACATCATGTTACTGGCACCAGCTTGCCTTGCACCAAATGAACGCGTTGCTGACATTGCGACGCAAAATCAAGGTCGTGCGTTACCACGATTAAGGTTGTTTTTGGGGTGAGCGATAGCAGTAGCTGTTGAATCATCTGCGCGGTGGTTTCGTCTAAATTACCTGTGGGTTCGTCGGCAAAAATCAAAGCAGGACGCGAAACCAAAGCGCGAGCAATGGCTACCCGCTGTTGTTCGCCACCCGATAAGCTGCTCGGATAATGGTGTAAGCGATGAGACAGCTCAACAAAGCCTAAGACGGCTTCGGCACGTTGCTTGATGTCGGATTCGCCAAACAGTTCGAGCGGTAACATGACATTTTCTAGGGCTGTCATACCCGCGATAAGTTGGAAATTTTGGAAGACAAAGCCAATATGCTGTGCGCGTAACGCCGCGCGTTGATCTTCACTCATGCCCATGAGCGATTGTCCAAACAAGCGAATGCTTCCCGTGGTTTGCTCATCTAGCCCTGCCATGAGCGACAGCAGGGTTGACTTGCCAGAGCCAGAACGTCCGACTATTGCCAAAGACGTACCTGCTTCGACAAAGTAATCGCAACCCTTTAAAATAGGAACAGGATTTCCTGCAAAAGAGGCTTCATAATGTACATCAATCAATTCCAGTACGGGTGTCATCGCTTCTTTCTCACTGTCGGTTTGGTGTGGGTTGGTCTTATTCTCGGTCTTTCGCCGAGTTATGCGGCGAGCGTCTTGGTATTGGGAGATAGTTTGTCGGCAGGATATGGTATGCCTGTCGAGCAAGGCTGGGTGAGCTTGTGGCAACAACGCTTACAGGCAAGCCAGTCCGAACATAAACTGATTAATGCCAGCATCAGCGGTGAAACCTCGGCGGGCGGATTGGCACGTTTACCTGCCTTGCTGCAACAACATCAGCCACAATGGCTCATTATCGAATTGGGCGCTAACGATGCCCTGCGCGGACAAGACTTAAAACGACTCGAAAAGAATCTTGCCACAATGATTCTGTTGGCACAAGCACAAAACACGCAAGTATTATTGTTAGGCATTCAGTTGCCGACCAATTATGGTGATGTGTTCAACCAACGTTTGTTGGGTGTGTATCAGCGATTGGCGCTAACACATCATACGTTACTCGATCCGTTTTTCTTAGCCGATGTGGCGTTACAGCCTAATGGATTACAACTGGATGGACTCCATCCAACAGCAGCAGCTCAACGGTCTATTATGATGCGTGTTTCGAGTGTCTTGGCAGAATATGTTAAATAGTGTAACTAATTTAGCATAAAAACACTAAAAAACCTCTTTTTTATGCATATATAGCAATATAAAACCCAAAACAATAGCATAAACTATCTCCGTCATCAGGAGAAGTTATTATGTCTGTATTCAACGCGCAAAAGTATCAAGCCATTCCAGCCGTGAAGCTGGTGAATCGTCAGTGGCCAACACGTGAGCTAACACACGCGCCGACATGGTGCAGTGTCGATTTGCGCGATGGTAATCAGGCATTACCAGAACCGATGAGCGTTGAGCAGAAAAAGCAGTTGTGGCAATTGTTGGTGAAGATGGGCTTTAAAGACATCGAAGTCGGCTTCCCTGCTGCCAGTCAGCCAGATTATGACTTTGTACGTTGGCTCATCGAAGACAAGCAAATTCCCGATGACGTGACCATTCAAGTGCTGGTGCAAGCGCGCGAGACGCTGATTGCGCGTACCTATCAGGCGTTGGAAGGGGCGAAGCAAGCGATTGTACACGTTTATAACTCCACTTCGCCGACACAGCGCGAGTGGGTCTTTGCTCAGGATAAGGCGCAGATTATGGCGTTGGCAGTGCAGGGCGCGACCTTGCTCAAATCTTACGCACAAAGTTATCCACAGACGCAATGGCGCTTTCAGTATTCGCCCGAAAGCTTTACCCAAACCGAGCCAGACTATGCTTTGGCGGTATGCAATGCCGTGCTCGATGTCTGGCAACCCACAGCAGCAGCACCTGCCATTATTAACCTACCCTCGACGGTACAGGTTGCCAGCCCCAATATCTTTGCCGATCAAGTGGAGTATGTCAGTAGCCAACTGAACTACCGCGATGCGGTGGTCGTGTGCGTGCATACCCACAATGATCGTGGTTGCGCGGTTGCCGAAGCCGAACTCGCCATGCTGGCGGGTGCGCAGCGTGTCGAGGGCACTTTGTTGGGCAATGGTGAGCGTACAGGTAACTGTGACATCACCACCATGGCAATGAATCTATACAGCCAAGGCATTGATCCAAAACTAGATTTAAGTAATCCAGACGAGATTGTTCGTGTCGTGAATAGCTGTACCAATATGGATATTCATCCGCGCCACCCGTGGTTGGGTGAGTTGGTATACACGGCCTTTTCGGGCAGCCATCAGGATGCCATTGGTAAATGTCTGCGCTTACAGCCAAGCGATGAGCCTTGGCGTGTCGCCTATTTGCCGATTGACCCGCGCGATATTGGACGTAGCTACGAAGCGGTCGTGCGCGTCAACAGTCAATCGGGTAAAGGCGGAACGGCTTTTGTGCTAGAGCGCGATTACGGCATTCGTCTGCCCAAGTGGATGCAACAGCCATTGGCTGCCAAGGTGCAGAAAGTGAGTGAAGCGACGGGCGCTGAAGTGAAAAGCGAAGCCATTTATCAGCTATTTCAACAGACTTATGCACAGCCTAACCCAGCATGGACACTGACCGCCTACACGCTCGATAGCAGTGATAAACACGACA
>DZAT01000034.1 GCA_022736205.1 Thiomicrospira cyclica | reverse complement strand
TGGGGACGTTTTTGGTGCGTTCTGGCGTGCTGACATCGGTACATGCCTTTACCTCCGACCCATCGCGTGGCGTGTTTATTCTGGTGTTTTTGGGCTTGGTGGTTGGTGGTTCGTTGAGTCTGTATGCCGCCCAAGCGCATAAATTGTCGACTGCGCCGCGCTTTAAATGGTTGTCGCGCGAGTTTGCGTTATTGCTCAATAATGTGGTGTTGGTCACCATGATGGCGACGGTGTTGTTAGGCACGCTTTATCCGTTATTGCTCGATGCGTTAGGCTTGGGTAAGTTGTCGGTGGGAGCGCCTTATTTTAATAGCGTTATGTTGCCGTTAACCTTGGTGTTAGCGTTGCTGATGGGTGCAGGGCTATTTTTACAATGGCAGCAAGACACGCCTAAACGTATTTGGCAACTTCTCATGCCGGTGGTGGTAACAGCCTTGTTGGCCAGTGTACTTATTCCCTTGCTATTGTTGCCAGAATTTTCGGGCATGATGGTGTTGGGTTTGTTGATGGTAGCGTGGGTGGGGCTGGGTGCTCTGTGGTGGTTTGTATCGCACATGAAAGGGATCGAAAAACCCAATCTCGCCACGCTGGCGCCTTTTATTGCCCATCTGGGGTTTGCGGTGATGCTGACAGGGATTGTGTTGGTGTCGTTACTCAGTGTCGAAAAGGATTTGCGCATGGCGGTGGGCGATAGCTACAGCGTGCAAGACTATCGCTTTGTGTTTAAGGGCGTGACGCAAACTCAACAAGATAATTACCGTGCCAATCGTGGCGAGGTGTGGGTGTATCAAAACGATGTGCAGATTGCCGTGTTGTCGCCCGAAAAGCGTACCTACGCTCAGCAAACCATGCCGATGACCGAAGCGGGTATTGATGCAGGCATCACGCGCGATTTGTTTGTGGCATTAGGTGAGCCGCTTGCCGATGGTGCATGGAGTTTGCGGATTCAATACAAGCCGTTTATTCGTTGGATTTGGCTGGGTGCCATGTTGATGGCATTGGGGGCAGTGCTGAGTAGTTTGCAACGGCGTTATCGCATCACCACCTCGCAAGCGTCGGAGGTGCAGGCATGAATGCGCGGCTCCCCTTAATCATTTTTGCTGCCTTGGTGGTGTTGCTGGGTATTGGGTTAACATTGAACCCGAAAACCGTGCCTTCGCCACTGGTTGGTAAGCCCGCGCCAAACTTTGACTTACCCGATTTAATGAATAACGAAACCATGCACAATCCTGCCGACTGGCAAGGTAAAGTCTGGATGCTCACTGTCTGGGCATCATGGTGCAGCACTTGTGTGCAAGAGCAGGCGGTGCTCAATCAGCTTAAACACGATATGCCCCAATTATGGTTGGTCGGCTTAAATTACAAGGACGATGATGCCGAAGCGCAAGCTTGGTTAAAGCGGTATGGCAACCCGTACACGGTTGTTGCGGTCGATACCCTTGGTAAAGCAGGGATAGATTGGGGTGTCTACGGTGTTCCCGAAACCTTTATCATCGACAAAACAGGCAAGATTCGCCATAAAATCACGGGCGCACTGACGCGTCCGATACTGGCAAAAGAAGTATTGCCATTGTTGCAACAATTAGGCGCTGGGGATGCACCATGAAACTTTGGCTTGTCTTTTTCCTTGTCTGGAGCGCATCGAGTTTTGCCAGCATCGAAACCTATCCTTTCGTTACGTCGCAGCAAGAAGCGACTTATACCGAGTTGGTCAACGAGTTGCGTTGTGTGGTTTGTCAGAATCAAAACTTATCAGATTCTAATGCCAAGCTTGCCAAAGACTTGCGTACGCAAATACATCAACTGGTGGTGACTGAACATGCCGATAAACAAACTGTCATTGATTATATGGTCGTACGTTATGGCGAATTTGTGTTGTATAAACCACCGTTCGCGCTGAATACGCTTTTGCTGTGGTTTGCGCCCTTGTTGTTTTTAGGCTTTGGGATTGTTGTGGCAATACGTATGATGCGTCATGTTACGGATGGGAATGAGACGATATGAGTATGTTTGGATTAGGCTTGAGTTTACTGCTGGTTATCGCCACGGCGATGGTGTTGTTGCCTTTGGCTCGTCAACAAGGTGTTTCACAACGCTTATTGTTGGCTGTCGGGGTGATTGTGCCTATTCTTGCTTTGTCATTGTATGGTTTATTGGGCAATCCACAAGCGGTATCACGTCATGTTGCACCTGCCAATCAAACACCAGAAATGTCTGGGCTTATTGGTGGTTTGGAGCAACGCTTACAAGCTCAGCCCGATGACTTTGATGGTTGGTTGCTGCTTGCCAATAGCTATCTTGCTAACCAGCAACGCGCTCAAGCACAAGCTGCATTTACGCAGGCACACCAACTTAGTCCAGAAGACACAGGGATTACCTTGTCCTTAGTCGATGTCATGGTGACACAAAATAATGGATTATTTTCTGCCGATGCAGATGCTTTATTAGCACAAGTGATTACCTTAGAACCCGATAATTCTCTGGCTTTATGGTTTTCTGGCTTATCTGCGCAGCAAAAGGGCAATAGTACACAAGCTGCTGAAATATTTAGAAAGCTTAAACGCGTCCTTCCTAAAGATGCGCCATCTACGCAGCGTATTTTAGAGAAGTTAGACCAATTAACACATTAGTTGTTTCTAATATAATGATTTTATTAGATAAGGTTAAATAAAAAGGTCATAAGTAAAATTTGCTTGCTCCCTGTGTTTTTTTTGATAGTATTCACAGCATAGCGCTAAACACAGCGTTGTTGCAAACGTTTACACTTCGGAATAAAGCATGAAAAAAATTGTCGCTGCTACATTGGTTATTGCTGGTTTGGCGGCAACTGCATTCACTAGCGTCTTAACCATGACCAATGAAACAGAGTTCTGTGTGTCCTGTCATAGCATGCAGATTAACTATGAAGAATACAAAGAAAGCGTGCACTACAAAAATGCATCAGGCGTGCGAGCAGGTTGTGCTGATTGTCATGTTCCCAAGTCTTTTTTACCAAAGATGCAAGCTAAATTGTTTGCCGCTAAAGATGTCTATCACGAATTTTTAGGTAAGTTCGCTGTTTCCGACGAAATCAAAAATGATCCCGAAAAATACAAAGCCTACTACGAACAGCATCGCTGGGAAATGGCAAATGCTGTTTGGGACAAAATGAAAGCCACCGATTCCGCAACCTGCCGCTCGTGCCATAGTTATGAGGCGATGAATATCGAAGAGCAGGGCAAGTCTGCTGCCAAGCGCCATCCTCGAGCGATGGAAGAAGGTAAAACCTGCATCGATTGTCATAAAGGGATTGCCCATCACGAGCCTTCAGAGCCTGAAAGTCCTGCTGCTGCAGAACCATCGGATGAGGGCAAATGATCTCCAATCAAAATAAAGATAAATACTCACAAAACCCTGCCTAAGGAGGCGTTATGAAGAAAACCAAACTCAATCCCTTACACGGATTGCTGGGTGCAGTCATTGTTAGCGGCATGCTAGCTTCGACAGCAGCTCAGGCAGAAATCACGCAACGTGGTGCTATGTTGGCAAACACTTGTGTTGGCTGTCACGGCACTAATGGTGTGAGCACAGGACCCGCTATCCCGACCATTGCGGGCATCTCTAAGGCGTACTTCACCGACAACATGAAGTCTTATCGCGATGGCTCGCGTCCATCGACAGTCATGGGACGTTTGGCAAAAGCTTACACAGATCAAGATATTAGTGATATGGCAGATTACTTTTCTGCGATGAAATATGTTCCTCAAGCGCAAGCCGCCAAAGCAGATATGGTTGCTAAGGGTCAGAAACTACACACAAAGTACTGTGAAAAGTGCCACTCTGAAAATGGCTCTAACCCAGCGGATGATGCGGGCTATTTAAAAGGACAGTGGAAGCCATATTTAGAATATAACCTGTATGACTTTACGCACGATGTTCGCGAAGCACCAGAAAAAATGGCTAAGAAGTTAAAAGAGTTGCAAACGGCTGAAGGCGCGGATGCGATTGCTAACTTAATCGAATTCTACGCAAGTAAATAAGGAAGAATATAAGATGTTACTTTCAAGAAGAAATGCTATTAAAACGGCAGTTGCTGGTGCAGCAGGGTTAGCAGCAATGGGCATGATGCCATTGGCAAGCGCGGCGGCAGGCAAAAAAGTAGTGATTGTTGGTGGTGGTATTGGTGGTGCAACTGCTGCTAAATACTTGCGTATTTACGATAAAACCATCGAAGTGACACTCATCGAACCCAATGTAGATTATTACACTTGCTTTATGAGCAATGAAGTGATTGTTGGCGAGCGTAAAATGAGCTCGATTAAGTTTGGTTACGCTGGTCTTAAAGCGCATGGCGTTAATGTTGTGCATGACTTAGTTACTGATATTGATGCCGTAGGTAAAGCCGTTAAGACAAAGGGCGGTCAGTCGTATGCTTTCGATCGCTGTATTGTCTCACCTGGTGTCGATTTCAAATATGATGCCGTTCCAGGTCATAGCGAAGAAGCGGCTAACACCACGTGTTTACACGCATGGAAAGCGGGTCCTCAAACAGAAGCGTTGAAAAAGCAATTAGAAGATATGAGCGATGGTGGTACTGTTGTCATTATTGCGCCACCAGATCCCTTCCGTTGCCCGCCTGGCCCATATGAACGCGCTTCTTTGATTTCTGCTTACCTAAAAAAGAACAAGCCTAATTCAAAAGTATTGATGTTGGATCCTAAGGACAAATTTTCAAAGCAAGGCTTGTTTATCGATGGCTGGACACGTTACTACGGTTACGGTACAGAAGGCGCGATGCTCAAATGGATTGGTGGGGACAAAGGTGGCAAGGTCACTAAAGTCGATACGGCTACCAAAACGGTTACCTATGAAGGTGGCACGATTACTGCCGATGTCCTGAATATCATCCCACCACAAAAGGCTGGAAAAATCGCTGTTACTGCGGGTTTAGTCGATGATAAAGGCTGGTGTCCAGTCAACCATAAAACGTTTGAATCAACGTTAAAAGCAGGTATTCACGTCATTGGTGATGCTTCTGTTGCGGCTCCTATGCCTAAATCGGGCTATGCGGCTAACTCAGAGGCAAAAGTTTGCGCAGCTGCTGTGTTTGCTGCCCTTTCGGGTCGCGATATGGCAGAACCTTCTTGGGTTAATACCTGTTACAGCGTCATTAAACCAGGTGATGCTATTTCTGTTGCTAACGTTTACGCGCTCAAAGACGGCAAAATTGTCAGTGTCGAAGGCTCAGGCGGTGTTTCAGGTAAATTTGATCCAGAAATGCGTAAGCGTGAAGAAATGTATGCACATTCATGGTTTAACAACATCACCAGCGATGTTTTCAACTAATTAAGTGCAGCAATTGTCATTATGTTAATGACCTATATTTGCACCCTTGGTATCATTGTGTAAAGATACCTTTCAGGTGTGAAAAAAAGCCCTATCAAATTTGATGGGGCTTTTTTATGCAACAAATGCAGTGTTTCAACCAGTATTAAGCATGATGGCTGTAGCCATTACCAGAAAGCTAGTGGTCAATTATCTAAGTAATCTCTGTAAAAAACAGTCCGTTAATGCTCGTTTTGATTCAATTACTTAATAAATTGTTATTAACGGGCTTGCAATCATCCTACATTAGGTTATAATACCTAGCTGTTTTGTTTAGAAATAAACGAAATACTTCAGGGGATTAGTTTAGTGGTAGAACGAAGGATTCCAAATCCTTTGGTGGGAGTTCGATTCTCTCATCCCCTGCCAAATTCATTACATATCATTTCAAGCAAAGCATGAAACATATAGAAAATACAACGGTTCCTACCGCTGATAAGATTCGTTATTTATCGGCTTCATTGTTGCTAGTGGCTTCTCTAGTGGCTTACTATATTTTGGTAGATCTGCCTTTGGCTGTTCGTGTTCTGATGATCCTTGTCGGCTCTGGCGCTGCATTAGGCGTTGTTTGGTCAACTCGCTTTGGTCAAAGCTCGCGCAAGCATTTGCAGGATACACAGCGAGAGGTGCGTCAAGTTGTGTGGCCGTCGCGTGAGCAGGCTGTGCGCATGACGCTGATTGTTTTTGCTGCAATCGCCTTTGTGGGCGTTTTTTTGTGGCTGGTCGATATGTTTTTCCTGTGGGGCGTGCAAGCGCTAACAGGGCGTGGAGAGTAAGTGATGAGATGGTATGTTGTTCACGCCTATTCAGGTTATGAAAATTACGTTAAAAAGACGCTGCAAGAGTACGTTGATCGTGCGGGCTTGCAAGCGCAATTTAGTGAAATTTTAGTTCCTTCAGAAGAAGTGGTTGAGATTCGCGACGGTAAGAAACGTAAAAGCGAACGTAAGTTTTTCCCAGGTTATGTTCTTGTACATATGGAGATGGACGATACGTCTTGGCACTTAGTGCGTAGTGTGCCTCGTGTTATGGGGTTTATTGGCGGTACGCCAGACAAGCCTGCACCAATTACCGAACGCGAAGCAAATCAGATTTTACAGCGCATGGTTGAAGGTTCTGAATCGCCACGTCCTAAAGTTCTGTTTGAACCAGGCGAAGTGGTTCGAGTCACCAGTGGTCCTTTCGCCGACTTTGAAGCAGTCGTTGAAGAAGTCGATTACGATAAGAACAAATTAAGAGTTTCGGTGTTGATTTTTGGTCGTTCGACACCAGTCGAGTTGGAGTTTCTCCAAGTCGAAAAGACGGCCTGATAATAGACTGGCAACAGTCACGGGAAGTCGGGTTAATCGCTCGACGTTATACCCATTAATGGAGTTAAAACATGGCAAAGAAAATTGACAGCTACATCAAGCTGCAAGTTCCCGCTGGTAAAGCGAATCCCTCTCCTCCCATCGGTCCAGCATTGGGTCAGAAGGGTGTTAACATCATGGGATTCTGTAAAGAATTCAACGCGGCAACTCAGGGCATGGAAGTGGGTTTACCATTACCAGTCGTGATTACGGTTTACAGCGATAAGAGCTTTACGTTCATCCTGAAAACGCCACCTGCGTCTTACTTGCTGAAAAAAGCAGCTGGTATCACCAGCGGTTCTGCTGTTCCTAACCGCACTAAGGTTGGTAAGGTAACAGACGCGCAAGTGGAAGCAATTGCAAATACCAAGATGCCAGATTTGAATGCAAATGACATCGATGCTGCAAAGCGTACCATTGCTGGTACAGCTCGTAGCATGGGCTTAGTGGTAGAGGGTTAATATCATGGCAAAGTTAACAAAACGCCAAAAGGCGATGCGTGCAAAAATTTCTTCAACCAAGTCATACTCGTTTGAAGATGCTGCGGCGCTATTAAAAGAATTCACATCAGCTAAGTTTTCGGAATCAATGGACGTAGCGGTTAACTTGGGTATTGACCCACGTAAATCGGATCAAGTCGTTCGTGGCGCGACAGTATTACCAAACGGTACTGGTAAAAGCGTTCGCGTTGCTGTCTTCACTCAGGGCGCTAATGCAGAAGCAGCTAAGGCTGCAGGTGCAGAGTTCGTTGGTATGGAAGATTTGGCTGAACAAATTAAAGGTGGCATGATGGATTTTGACGTGGTTATTGCCAGTCCAGATGCCATGCGTGTTGTCGGTGCTTTAGGTACAGTATTAGGTCCTCGCGGCTTAATGCCTAACCCAAAAGTTGGTACCGTTACGCCTAACGTAGCGCAAGCTGTTAAGAATGCGAAAGCGGGTCAAGTACGCTTCCGTGCTGATAAGGGTGGTGTTATCCACTGTACGATCGGTAAAGCTGCATTCGAAACCGCTGCACTAAAAGGCAACTTAGAAGCATTATTGTCTGACTTGATGAAAGCCAAGCCAGCTGCTGCTAAGGGCGTGTACATGAAGAAAGTTAGCATATCAACGACTCAGGGTTCTGGGGTTACGGTTGATATGACCAGTGTGAATCTAAACGCTTAATTGCGTTTAGGAACACGAGATGGCTGTCCTTGCATGCAAGGCTGCTCATCTCAGACCGCAGGCGCTAACAATGTTAGCTTAATGTCCTGCGTAGAAGGGAAGCCACCATCTTGAGATGGTTAACTCGTTAGGAGAAATCAATGGCACTTAATCTTGAAGACAAGAAACAGGTCGTCGAGGAAGTGTCTGCTTTGGCGCAATCTGCCTTAGCAGTTGTGGCTGCGGAATACCGTGGTTTATCAGCTGTTCAGATGGATAATTTGCGTGATGCAGCTCGTGGTGCAAACGTGACGGTACGTGTTGTTAAAAACACGTTAGCACGTCGTGCATTAGCGGGTTCTGCGCATGAGTCAATGGCAGAAACACTAACTGGACCTTTGGTATTGCTGTTTTCAACAGCTGACCACGGTTCTGCGGCTAAAGTCACCAAAGAGTTCGCTAAGAAGAATGACAAGCTCGTTGCACGTTCTTTGTCTATCGGTTCTGGCTTACTTGGTGCTGATCGTTTAGATGCAATTGCATCTCTACCAAACCGCGACCAAGCAATTGCAATGCTGATGAGCGTCATGAAAGCACCAGTGGGCAAACTTGCTCGCACGTTGGCTGCTGTTCGCGATGCAAAAGAAGCGGCATAATTCCCAATTTTCGTTACTCGATACCTGTTTTTAGGAGATAAATCATGGCTGTTACTAAAGAAGACATTTTAGACGCGGTTGCCAATATGTCTGTTATGGAAATCGTTGAATTGATTTCTGCAATGGAAGAAAAATTCGGCGTTACTGCTGCTGTTGCAATGGCAGGTCCTGCTGCTGTAGCAGAAGTTGTTGAAGAGAAGACTGAGTTTGACGTTGTATTGTTAGACGCAGGCGCAAATAAAGTTTCTTGTATTAAAATCGTTCGTGCTTTGACAGGCTTAGGCTTGAAAGAAGCTAAAGACGCCGTTGAAAGTGCACCTACTGTTGTTAAAGCAGGTGTTTCTAAAGACGACGCTGAAAAAGCGAAGAAAGAGCTTGAAGAAGCTGGCGCTAAGGCAGAAATTAAATAATTTCGCCTCGCTCGCAAGCGAAAAAGATGGCAATAGCTGGGGGAGTTTTCCTCCAGCTTTTGTCATTTAATACCTTGCACCCGCTGATGGGAAGGGTTATATCCCAAAGAATTTCTATTGCATTGTTTTAACCCATGAGGTTATCGATGACCTACTCTTTCACAGAGAAAAAGCGAATCCGTAAAGATTTCGCAAAACGCGCTTCGGTGCTTCCCGTTCCTTACCTGCTTAGTTTGCAGAAGGAATCTTATCTTGATTTCTTGCAATTAGACATTGCAGCAGACAAACGTAGCAACGTAGGTCTTCATGCGTCTATGCGCTCTATATTCCCAATTCGTGCGGTGTCTGGTGCTGCCGAATTAGACTACGTATCTTATCGTGTCGGCTTGCCCGAATTTGATGTGCGTGAATGTAAGCAACGTGGTGCGACTTACGCTGCGCCCTTGCGTGCTAAATTGCGCTTGGTCATTTTCGATCGCGAGTCGCCTGAAAATAACCGTCAAATTAAGTCGGTTAAAGAGCAAGAAGTTTATTTGGGCGATGTGCCTTTAATGACCGAAAACGGTACCTTTATTATTAACGGTACTGAACGGGTTATTGTGAGCCAATTGCACCGTTCTCCTGGTGTTATCTTCGATAGCGACAAGGGTAAGACGCATTCATCAGGTAAGGTGTTGTTTAATGCACGCATTATTCCTTATCGTGGTTCTTGGTTAGACTTCGAATTCGATCACCATGATGCGCTTTTTGTTCGTATCGACCGTCGTCGTAAATTGCCAGTTACGGTGCTGTTGCGTGCGATGGGTTTTGGTAACAGTGAAATCTTATCAACTTTCTTCGAGCGTACTCAGGTTCGCTACGCAGACGGCAAGTTTATGCTCAGCGTTGTGGAATCACAACTTAAAGGCGAAACGGCATCATTTGATATCGTTGTTGGCGATAAAACCTTGGTGGAAGCAGGTAAGAAAATTACCGCTAAAACCATGCGTGATCTTAAAGCGGCAGAAGTCATTGAGTTTGCTGTACCAGAAGAGTTCCTGTTCGGTAAAACCTTGATGACTGATTTAGTCGATGGCGACACAGGCGAAGTCATTGCCTTAGCTAACGATGTCATCAACCAAGAGCGTTTGGATAAAATCAAACTCATGTCTAGTGTTAACCTAGATTTGGTTTACACCAATGAGCTTGATCAAGGTGCGTTCATTTCGGAAACCATGCGTTCAGATACAACCAAATCTGCACTAGATGCATGGGTTGAAATCTACCGTATGATGCGCCCAGGTGAGCCACCAACAGCAGATTCTTCTGAAAACCTATTTAATAGCTTGTTCTTCAGCCAAGATCGTTATGATTTGTCTGATGTTGGTCGCATGAAGTTAAACCGTCGTTTACATCGTGATCATAACGAAGGCGGTTTGGTGTTAGCAAATAATGACATTATTGATGTCATTAAAGAGTTAATTAACATCCGTAACGGTAAGAGCGTCGTTGATGATATCGATACCCTCGCTAACCGTCGTGTGCGTGCTGTGGGCGAGATGGCTGAAAATGCCTTCCGCGTCGGTTTGGTTCGTGTTGAGCGCGCTGTTCGTGAACGTTTGAACGTTGCTGAATCAGAAGGGTTAATGCCTCAGGACTTGATTAACGCCAAGCCAATTTCGGCAGCAGTAAAAGAGTTCTTTGGTTCTAGCCAGTTGTCTCAGTTCATGGATCAGGTTAACCCCTTGTCAGAAATCACGCACAAGCGTCGTGTTTCGGCATTAGGCCCAGGTGGTTTAACACGTGAACGAGCAGGCTTCGAAGTCCGTGACGTACACCCAACCCACTATGGTCGTGTGTGTCCGATTGAAACGCCAGAAGGTCCAAACATTGGTTTGATCAACTCGCTAGCGGTGTATGCGCGTACCAATGAGTATGGCTTTATTGAAACGCCATACCGTCGTGTGGTAGATGGCTTAGTAACGGATATTGTTGATTATGTATCAGCGATTGATGAAGCGGAAGTGGTCATTGCTCAGGCAAATGCAAAAACCAATAGCGAAGGTAAGTTATCGGACGATTTCGTACCAGCACGTTTCCAAAACGAATTTACACTAAAGCCAGCCAGTGAAGTCCAATACATGGATATTTCACCGAAGCAAATCGTATCGGTTGCAGCTTCGTTAATTCCGTTCCTAGAGCATGATGATGCGAACCGTGCCTTGATGGGCTCGAACATGCAACGTCAGGCTGTGCCGACACTACGCGCGCAAAAGCCGCTGGTTGGTACGGGTATGGAATCAACCGTTGCGATTGACTCGGGTGTAACCGTTATTGCTAAACGTGGTGGTGTGGTTGTTTCTTCTGACGCAGGACGTATCGTTGTACGTGTGAACGAAGATGAAATCACGGCAGCAGAAACAGGTGTTGATATTTACAACTTAACCAAATACATGCGTTCTAACCAGAATACCTGTATTAATCAGCGCGTGATTGTCAAAACTGGCGACAAGATTGCGGTCGGTGACGTGTTAGCAGATGGTCCATCAACTGACTTAGGTGAGTTGGCGCTGGGTCAAAACATGCGTATCGCTTTCATGCCGTGGAACGGTTATAACTACGAAGACTCGATTTTGATTTCTGAGCGCGTGGTTCAAGAAGATCGTTACACAACCATTCATATCGAAGAGTTGTCTTGTTTAGCGCGTGATACCAAGTTAGGGCCAGAAGAGATTTCTGCTGATATTCCTAACGTTGGTGAGTCGGCGCTAAGCTTGCTTGATGATTGTGGTATGGCGTATGTCGGTGCTAACGTGAAGCCGGGTGATATTCTGGTCGGTAAAGTCACGCCAAAAGGCGAGACTCAGCTTACACCAGAAGAAAAACTCTTGCGTGCGATTTTCGGTGAGAAAGCATCAGACGTTAAAGATACTTCTTTACGTGTGCCTGCTGGTATCGAAGGTACTGTTATTGACGTTCAGGTTTTCGTTCGTGATGGCGCTGAAAAAGATAAGCGTACACGCGACATCGAAGAATCAGAGTTGCGTTCGGTTCGCAAAGATTTACAAGATCAGAAAAAGATCATGGCACAAGACGTATATCGTCGTGCTCAGACTTTATTGGTCGGACAAGTATGTAAATCTAGCCCCGTTAAGACATTGGTGAAACAAATCATCAGCAATGAAAACTTGGCAGAAGTTGAAAGCAATAAGTGGTTAGAAATCACTGTTGCCGATGAAACCGTTAATTTGCAGTTGGAACAGCTGACCGCTCAACTTAAAGCGAAACATCAAGAACTTGATGATTTGTTTGAAGCAAAGCGTAAAAAGTTAACACAAGGTGATGACTTACCTGCAGGTGTGATCAAGATGGTTAAGGTTTACGTTGCGGTTAAGCGTCGTATCCAGCCAGGCGATAAGATGGCGGGTCGTCACGGTAACAAAGGTGTTATCTCGCGTATTTGCCCAATCGAAGATATGCCGTTCGATGAGTTCGGTATGCCTGTTGACATCTGTCTGAACCCACTAGGTGTACCATCGCGTATGAACGTTGGTCAGATTCTTGAGGTTCACTTAGGCTTGGCGGCTTGGGGCTTGGGTCGTCAGATTGAAGTGATGATGCGTGAACAGCGTAGCCGAGAAGAAGTACGTGGTTTCTTGGATCAGATTTATAACCAGTCAGAAGGTCAGTCGGTTGATTTTAGTGTCTTGACGGATGCAGAGTTCACCGAAATGACAGGTAACTTGCGTGGTGGTGTGCCATTATCGTCACCAGTATTCGATGGTGTTTCTGAAGCTGAAATCAAACGTTTATTGCGTTTATCAAACCAGCCAGAATCAGGTCAGATGACGCTGTTTGATGGTCGTACAGGTGAACCATTCGATCGTAAGGTCACGGTTGGTTACATGTACTATCTCAAGTTGAATCATTTGGTTGACGACAAAATGCACGCCCGTTCGACAGGTCCATACAGCTTAGTTACCCAACAGCCGTTGGGTGGTAAGGCGCAGTTCGGTGGACAGCGTTTCGGTGAGATGGAGGTCTGGGCACTCGAAGCTTACGGTGCAGCCTTCACGCTACAAGAAATGTTAACCGTTAAGTCAGATGACTTGGCTGGTCGTACGCAAATGTACAAAAACGTCGTTGACGGTGATGAGTACATGAACCCAGGTATGCCAGAATCTTTCAGCGTATTGATGAAAGAAGTTCGCGCCTTAGGTATCGATATTGAACTGGAGCAAGACGAATGAAAGACATCTTAAATCTGATTAGACGTCAGAACATTGTCAGCGAATTTGATGCCATCCGTGTTGGATTGGCATCACCTGAGCGCATCCGCTCTTGGTCGTTTGGTGAAGTGAAGAAGCCAGAAACCATTAACTACCGTACGTTCAAACCTGAACGTGACGGTCTGTTCTGTGCCAAAATTTTCGGACCAATCAAAGACTACGAATGCTTGTGTGGTAAATACAAGCGCATGAAGCACCGTGGCGTGATTTGTGAGAAGTGTGGTGTTGAAGTCACGCAAACTAAAGTCCGTCGTGAGCGTATGGGTCATATCGACCTTGCTGCGCCTGTTACGCATATTTGGTTCTTAAAGTCACTGCCGAGCCGTTTGGGTCTGATTTTAGATACGACGCTGAAAGAGTTAGAATCGGTTCTTTACTACGAGTCTTATATCGTTATCCATCCAGGTATGACCCCTTTAGAAAAAGGTCAGCTATTGAGTGTTGAAGAGTACGAAGAAGCTTACGAGCAATATCGTGACGAATTTGATGCCAAAATGGGTGCAGAAGCGGTTAAAGGTCTGCTTGATGGTATGGACTTGTTAGGTGAAGCGACGCGTTTGCGTGAAGAGCTAGACAGTACCACATCTGAAACCAAATCTAAAAAGATTTCTAAGCGCTTGCGTTTGATTGAGTCTTTCATTGAATCTGGCAACAAACCAGGTTGGATGGTGTTGGAAGTATTGCCAGTTCTGCCGCCAGAGTTGCGTCCGTTAGTGCCGCTAGATGGTGGTCGTTTTGCGACATCTGATTTGAACGATTTATACCGTCGCGTTATTAACCGTAACAACCGTCTCAAGCGTTTGTTAGAGTTGAATGCGCCAGACATTATTGTGCGTAACGAAAAGCGTATGCTGCAAGAGTCTGTTGACTCATTGCTGGATAACGGTCGTCGTGGTCGTGCGGTAACGGGTACGAATAAGCGTCAGCTTAAGTCACTTGCCGACATGATTAAGGGTAAGCAAGGTCGTTTCCGTCAGAACTTACTGGGTAAACGTGTCGACTATTCAGGTCGTTCGGTTATCGTGGTTGGTCCTACATTACGTTTGCACCAGTGTGGTTTGCCTAAGAAGATGGCGTTGGAGTTGTTCAAGCCGTTTATTTTCTCTCGTCTGCAAAAGCGTGGCTTAACCTCTACGATCAAAGGCGCGAAGAAAATGGTCGAGATGGAGTTGCCAGAAGTTTGGGACGTGCTTGAAGAAGTCATTCGTCAGCATCCAGTGATGCTGAACCGTGCGCCAACCCTTCACCGTTTGGGTATTCAAGCGTTCGAACCTGTGTTGGTCGAAGGTAAAGCGATTAACTTGCACCCATTGGTGTGTTCTGCCTTCAACGCCGACTTTGACGGTGACCAAATGGCGGTTCACGTACCTTTGTCGTTAGAAGCGCAGCTTGAATGTCGTACGCTGATGATGTCAACGAACAACTTGTTGTCGCCTGCAAACGGTGATCCTGTGATCGTTCCATCTCAGGACGTTGTCTTGGGTCTGTACTACATGACCCGTGATCGTTTGCGTGCTAAGGGTGAGGGCATGGTCTTCGCTAACTGGCAAGAAGTTGAACGTGCGTTTGCTAACAAAGCTGTCGACTTGCAAGCGATCATTAAAGTTCGTATTACCGAATACCGTAAAGACGAAGCGGGTGAATTACAGCCATTTACGCATATTGTCGATACGACAGTGGGGCGTACTTTGTTGTTCAGCATCATGCCAAAAGGTTTGGATTTTGCCTTGATTAACCAAGCGCAAACTAAGAAGCGTGTCGCGCGCCTGTTAGATGCTTGTTACCGTGGTTTAGGTCCAAAAGAAACGGTTATCTTCGCTGACCAATTAATGTATACGGGTTTCCGTCACTCAACATTGGCTGGGTTGTCTTTCTGTTCAGACGATATGTTAATTCCTGACGAAAAAGTCGAGATTTTGGCAGAAGCGGAAGACAAAGTTAAAACCATTCAGAACCAGTATGAACGTGGCTTGGTGACGCATGGTGAACGCTACAACAAGGTTATTGACATCTGGTCACATGCTAACGAGTTAGTGACTAAGTCGATGATGGATCGTTTGCAAGTAGAGCCAGTTCGTAATACAGCAGGCGAAACCGAAAACGATGCGAATGGTGATCTGTTGATGCAAACCTCGTTCAACTCGGTTTACATGATGGCAGACTCGGGCGCTCGTGGTAGCGTTGCGCAGATGCGTCAGTTGGGTGGTATGCGTGGTTTGATGGCAAAACCAGATGGTTCGATTATTGAAACACCGATTACCGCTAACTTCCGTGAAGGCTTGAACGTACTACAATACTTCATTTCGACACACGGTGCGCGTAAAGGTTTGGCGGATACCGCACTGAAAACAGCGAACTCAGGTTACTTAACACGTCGTTTGGTTGACGTAGCGCAAGACGTCGTCATTATTCAAGATAATGAAGATAAAGCGCTATTAGGTAATGGTATTTTGCTCAGTTCTCGCGTGGAAGGTGGTGAAATTGTTGAGTCGTTGGGCGAGCGCGTTCTAGGTCGTTGTATTGCTCAGGACGTATTCCATCCAGAAACAGGTGAGCTGTTGATTGCAGACGGCACGTTGCTGGCAGAGAAAGAAGTTAAGTTGCTGGACGATCATGGTGTTGACCATGCCTTTGTTCACTCTGTTTTAACCTGTATGAACCCTCATGGCTTAGAGCGTAAGTGTTACGGTCGCGACTTGGCAACGGGCAAAGTGGTTAATCTGGGTGAGGCTGTCGGTGTTATCGCAGCACAGTCGATTGGTGAGCCTGGTACTCAGCTAACCATGCGTACCTTCCACATCGGTGGTGCAGCCTCTAAGTCTGCGGCACAGAGCAGTATCGAAGTGAAGCGTGGTGGTATGGTTAAGCTGCATAACGCACGGTTGATTACCAATTCTGAAAACCAAACATTGATTGTTTCTCGTTCGAGCGAATTGACGGTACACGATGCACAAGGTCGTGAGCGTGAGCGTTATAAACTACCATATGGTTGTAACGTGCTGGTTTCTGACGGTGACATGACTGAGGCAGGAAAAATGGTGGTGCAATGGGATCCCCATACTCACCCCATTATTGCTGAGAGTTCTGGTGGTATCGAGTTTGCTGACTTTGTTGTTGGTAAAACAGTCGAGACCAAAACAGATGAAGTAACAGGTATCACGAACTTAGTCATTAAAAGTGCCGATTACCGTGAAGCGCTTAAACCAGGTCAAAAGGTTGTCGAAAGCACCAGCGAAGAGGGTTACACCATTATTGGTGTGACGGGTATCGCAGGTGCTGCAGGTAAGCCGAGTAGTTCACGCGACTTTATTCCTAAGTTGAATATTCGTGGTGTGAGCAATGATCTTGTTTCATTGCCATTGCCGAAAAATACAGTGGTATTGGTTAAGCATGGTCATCCGATTGCACAGGGCGATATTTTGGCTCGTGTACCGCAAGAAACGTCTAAGACACGTGACATCACTGGGGGTCTACCTCGCGTTGCCGACTTGTTCGAAGCGCGTGTACCAAAAGATCCTGCGATCATGGCAGAAATTTCAGGTATCGTTAAGTTCGGTAAAGAAACGAAAGGCAAGCATCGTCTGATCGTAACGAACGAGCAAAACGAACAGCAGGAAATTTTGATTCCTAAGTGGCGTCATATTAACGTTTTCGAAAACGAACACGTTGATCGTGGTGATATCGTGGTCGATGGTGCGCCAAACCCACATGACATTTTGCGTGTGTTAGGTGTTGAGGCCTTAGCGCGTTATGTGATTGACGAAGTGCAAGCGGTTTACCGTCTGCAAGGCGTTAAAATCAACGACAAGCACATCGAAGTGATTGTGCGTCAGATGTTGCGTAAGGTTGAAGTGCGCGATCCAGGTGATAGCCGTTTGGTTAAAGGCGAACAGATTGACTACAACCGTGTGTTGATCGAAAACCAAAAACTTCATGCCGACAACAAATTACCGATTCAATATGACCGTGTGCTGATGGGTATTACCAAAGCATCATTGTCAACTGAGTCCTTTATTTCGGCTGCTTCTTTCCAAGAGACAACACGTGTCTTGACGGAAGCTGCTGTTAGCGGCAAGCGTGATATTTTAGCGGGCTTGAAAGAGAACGTTATTGTGGGTCGATTGATTCCAGCGGGCACAGGATTTGCGTACCATCAGGCACGCAAATCAGGACAATATCGTCCGCCGATGCCTAAGCTGCCTCAGTCGCCAGCACCCTTGTTTGCAGGTAACATTATTGATGATGATAGCAACGATTAATCGTTCTTTATTGCAATACTGTTGACTAACTAACGCCTGATTATTTATAATCGGGCGTTTACTTTTATTTGAACTCTTTACGGAGACCCACACTCATGGCAACTACCAACCAGCTGGTGCGCAAAGGCCGTACTTCGCCGGTGTACAAGTCTAAGGTTCCAGCCTTAGAATCTTGCCCGCAAAAACGTGGTGTTTGTACGCGTGTTTACACGACAACACCTAAAAAACCTAACTCTGCGTTACGTAAAGTCGCCCGTGTGCGCTTGACGAACAAGATGGAAGTGACTTCATACATTGGTGGTGAAGGTCATAACCTGCAAGAACACAGTGTAATTCTTATTCGTGGTGGTCGTGTCAAAGACTTACCAGGTGTGCGTTACCATACCATTCGTGGTGCTTTGGACTGTGCTGGTGTTGCAAAACGTCGCCAAGGTCGTTCTAAGTACGGTGCGAAGCGTCCTAAGTCTAAATAATTAGACTTTGAACATTATTTTTAATTTGATTGTAATTATTACAGGTTAGTATCATGCCGAGAAGAAGAGAAGTTGCGAAACGTGACATCCTACCTGATCCGAAGTTTAACGACGTTCTGATCGCCAAATTCATGAATATCATCATGGAAAGTGGCAAAAAAGCAGTAGCTGAAAACATTGTTTATGGTGCCTTAGATAAAATGGTACAAAAAACTGGCGGTGATGCAGCGATTAAGTTCCAAGAAATATTGGAAAAAGTGGGTCCCGTAGTGGAGCTGAAAGCGCGTCGCGTTGGTGGTGCTACCTATCAAGTGCCCGTTGAAGTGCGTGAAGATCGTCGTATCGGTTTGGCAATGCGCTGGTTGCGTGACGCTGCGCGTAAGCGTGGTGAAAAGGGTATGATGTTGCGTTTGGCTGGTGAAATGAATGATGCCCTCGAAAATCGTGGTGCAGCAATCAAAAAGCGTGAAGAAACGCACCGTATGGCGGAAGCTAACAAAGCATTCGCACATTTCCGTTGGTAATTTAACAGGGTGGGGTTATAACGTTAATAGGTTGTGACCCTACCAAAAAACTTAAAAGGTTTAAGACTGTGGCACGTACAACCCCAATCGGGCGTTACCGTAATATCGGTATTTCAGCCCACATCGATGCTGGTAAAACAACCACGACAGAACGTATTTTGTTCTACACGGGTGTTTCACACAAAATCGGTGAAGTGCATGACGGCGCGGCAACAATGGACTGGATGGCGCAAGAGCAGGAACGTGGTATTACCATCACGTCTGCTGCGACAACCTGTTTCTGGAAAGGCATGGATCGTTCTATGCCAGACCACCGCATTAACATTATTGATACCCCAGGTCACGTAGACTTCACCATCGAAGTAGAGCGCTCTATGCGCGTACTCGATGGTGCATGTATGGTGTACTGTGCGGTAGGTGGCGTTCAGCCACAGTCTGAAACCGTATGGCGTCAGGCGAACAAATACAAAGTGCCTCGTTTAGCATTCGTCAACAAGATGGATCGTGCTGGTGCTGACTTCTACAAAGTAGAAGATCAAATGCGTACGCGTTTGGGTGCGAATCCAGTGCCTTTACAGATTCCAATCGGTGCTGAAGAAAAATTCGTTGGTGTTATCGACTTGATCAAGATGAAGGCGATTAACTGGAACGAAGCAGACCAAGGGATGACGTTTACTTACGATCCAATTCCTGCTGATTTGCAAGACAAAGCAGAAGAATATCGTACTAAAATGATCGAAGCGGCCGCTGAGTCTTCAGAAGAGCTGATGGATAAGTACTTAGGTGGCGAAGAACTAAGCGAAGCAGAAGTGAAAGCGGCGATTCGTGCGCGTACTTTGTCTGGTGAAATCATTCCAATGGTTTGTGGTTCTGCATTCAAAAACAAAGGTGTTCAAGCGATGCTTGACGCGGTGATTGAGTTCCTACCTGCACCGACTGATATTCCAGAAACGCCATGTGAAAAAGAAGATGGCACGCCATCAACAATGCCTCATACCGATGAAGCACCTTTTTCTGCGTTAGCATTCAAAATCATGACTGACCCATATGTTGGCTCTTTAACCTTCTTCCGTGTTTATTCAGGTGTTATCGAGTCAGGTAACGCGGTTATGAACTCGGTTAAAGGTAAGCGCGAGCGTATCGGTCGTATCGTACAGATGCATGCGAACAACCGTGAAGAATTGACAGAAGTTCGTGCGGGCGACATCGCTGCTGCGATTGGTCTGAAAGATACGACGACGGGTGATACGTTATGTGCGATGGATAACATTGTTGTTCTTGAGCGCATGATTTTCCCTGAGCCTGTTATTTCGATTGCGATTGAACCTAAGACAAAAGCTGACCAAGAAAAAATGGGTCTGGCCTTAGGTCGTTTGGCAAAAGAAGATCCTTCGTTCCGTGTTTCTTCTGACGAAGAAACAGGTCAAACCATTATTTCTGGTATGGGTGAGCTTCACCTAGAGATTTTGGTTGACCGTATGAAGCGTGAGTTTAACGTCGAAGCTAACGTTGGTGCGCCTCAAGTATCTTACCGCGAAACGATTCGTTCTACGGTTAAAGATGTTGATGGTAAGTTCGTACGTCAATCTGGTGGTCGTGGTCAATACGGTCACGTGGTTCTGCGCGTTGAGCCAAACGAAGAAGGTGCGGGTTTCGTATTCTTGAACGAAATTGTTGGCGGTACGGTTCCTCGTGAATACATCCCAGCGGTTCAGAAGGGTATCGAAGAGCAGATGAAGAATGGTGTTTTAGCTGGCTACCCATTGGTAGACGTTAAAGTAGCGTTAACATTCGGTTCTTACCATGACGTTGACTCGAATGAAATGGCGTTCAAAATCGCGGGTTCTATGGGTCTAAAAGCGGCTGTTATGAAAGCTTCACCAGTATTGTTAGAGCCGATCATGAAAGTTGAAGTGGCAACACCAGAAGACTACATGGGCGATATCGTTGGTGACTTAAACCGTCGTCGTGGTAGCATCCAAAACATGGAAGAAGGTCCTGCAGGTTCGAAAGAGATCACGGCAGAAGTACCTTTGGCTGAAATGTTTGGTTATGCGACTGCAATGCGTTCTATGTCGCAGGGTCGCGCGAGCTACTCGATGGAATTCAAGAAGTATGGCGAAGCACCACGTAACGTCACAGAAGATGTCATTGCGAAAAACGCAGGACGTCGTAAAGACGTTAGTTAATTTGACTACAAGTGTCCAGTAATGCTGGATACTTGCTCTATTTTATTTTCAAAGTTTTTAGTTAAGGAATAAGATCATGGCTAAGGAAAAGTTTACACGGACTAAACCACACGTTAACGTCGGTACGATT
>DZAT01000194.1 GCA_022736205.1 Thiomicrospira cyclica | reverse complement strand
ACGACGCTGGAGCGTCTAGAGCTGCATTCCCACGCTGGAGCGTGGGAACGATCAAAATATGCCTAGCTATGTCGCTCTGATCTGTGTTGAAAATCATTGACATAGAGTTTTTGGTAGCCCAAATATTTTCTCCCTCAACAACCACGTTTATTTCTTGATTGTCGTCACCTGAGTAGGTCAGGAATGCTAATTCTTTGTCTTTATCTGGCATGTATCACCGTGTATTTTGGTGGTGTGTGGTATGGATATAACGTGAAGCTAACCGGTGCTGCGCGGGTTTTTCGTGCAGCGCCCAGTCACCGAAGAGAGCGAGGTTGAGCGCCATGTTAGGTGCTTTCTTAAAAAGCTGTTACCAGTCAAAGTACCAGCTTGAAGGCAACTCGATAAATTCTGAACTACCACTTAGGCGACCAATAACTTGCGATGTAGGCATTGTCGTCCCAGTATTGGCCATCTCTTCTAAGTGGACGAGCTTGGCTACCATCATCAGCAATCCACCAACAGCATGGAGAGCATTTTCCAAATTGGCGCATTGATAATGTGTGTCTCTGTGATGTTTTACTTTGTTATGCGCGATCCACCATATTGGCGGAATATCTTTTTTCCAGTTTTGAAGTGGCTTAAACGAAATCCCAAATCGCGGCAAGTTGACTTCAACATCAAAAAGTTCCGGCAACTTGTTATTAATAACATTGTGGTAGCTATTGATACCATTCGCTTGACTTGTCGGATCAAGAATTTTACAAGCAAGCTTGGCTACAACGTCAAATTCGGCGCTTGAACCCATCAAAATATGAGAAAGCTGGGCTGAATAAGCCTTGTAATTATCTTCGCAAATTTCAATGAAACGCGATGTTGTATCGAGGTCTTTCTCGAAGATCAAAAAAGATCGCCAGTATGTCAAGTTCATTCTAAGCGCCTAACGTATTTTATTCGGCGCACGCGCCGTATAGCTCAATAAGAACCCGCCATATAACAAGACTAATAACATGATAAATCCTTGTTTTATTTTGGCATAGGTTTGATATGACGGCAGTTTCGGAGGGCAAACACGGCGTACTTGCTTGCTGAGGCGACGGATCGCATCCGTACCAAGCATCACAGCAACCACATCAAAACTCAAGGACATACGCATGAATGGTCGCAAGGCGACAACTCCCCCTGGCTCGCCAACAGCAACAAGCCATCCATAACCGCCCATCGTGGCGCGCTCTGTGGCAAAATTGCGCCATAAGCCTTGGTTTTGAGAGAGTGAGTCCATGCAACATGCGCTTTTATTGGGTCTGAAT
>DZAT01000193.1 GCA_022736205.1 Thiomicrospira cyclica | reverse complement strand
CCACAGCCTCTCACGCGGATTGGCCTGCAGCTGTCACCATGACCGAGGTCGGCTATCTGGACGGCGTTACGTCTGCTATCCAGACACAGATTGGTGACATAGCCAGCGCACTTGATACTATATCCGGCGAGGTGATTTAAATGGGAAGCATAGCCGACAAACTACTCTATCTGCAGGGCACAAAAACAGCCATACACGATGCTATTGAAGCCAAGGGTGTAACTATAGACATCGGCACACCGTTCAGAGATTACGCGGGGCTGATTGGAAATATTGACTCAGGCGGGACTACTGTACTCGCCGACAACTGGGTACGTTGTCCATCATGGTTACCGTTGTCAATTACCAGTTCGGACAACAAGTTTACCGGCCTGCACGCAGTCTTTCAAGATGCAAACTTTTGCAGTCTGTCTGCTATCGGCAACTACACCGTAGCTTGGGGTGATGGCGTAACCGAGAATTACAACTCAGGTGTACAGGCATACCATGAATACTCTTTTGCCGATACTGATCTTGCCAATACAGATGCGCCGGTAACACTGACTGATACCGGTGATCTGGTGACACGCACTTTACACGGCTACAGTAACGGTATGACGGTGCGCTTTTATAATATCGTTTCTACTACAGGCATTACAGAGGGTCAGACATACTATGTAATCAGTGCAACTGCAGACACGTTCCAGGCATCTGCAACAGATGGAGGTTCTGCCGTTACTCTGACTACAGACGGCACCGCCACCTTGCTGCCGTATAAGCAGGCTGTGGTAACGGTAACACCACAGTCCGGGCAGCTATTTACCGGATTGGCGTTGCACCTGAAGCACAATATGTCAGGCTTGTCAGATTATTCAACAGGCTGGCTGGATATGGCGATAGCAGGTAGTGATATAGCTAAAATTGAGTTGGCAACAGCTTTCGGGACAAGTACGCAAACCGTTAAGCACACAAACTGTGAACAAGTTCGGATTTTATCAGCACAATATAGCAATTTACAATATATGCTTTATAATATGTATGCACTGCAATCTGTTGTTTTAGACGGGATGCCTGATTATCTGGAGCAATCTTTTACCGCTTCTTCCGCTACCGATTATCTGACCGTTGCTAATCACGGCTTTAAAAATGGTGTTATGATAGCTATTAAAACGTCAACAGCGTCAGGTCTTGCCGCTGGTGTCACAACCATACGCTACGTTATAAACGCAACAACAGATACATTTAAGCTAAGTACAACATACGGAGGTTCCGCAATAGATATAACAGGTGATGGCGCTGGTGTGTTATTTAAGACAACT
>DZAT01000192.1 GCA_022736205.1 Thiomicrospira cyclica | reverse complement strand
TAGTTTATGGTTTTTAATGGGTAATATCAATCCCCAACTACCCTGCTGCTCTGGGATTAAATACCTGCTGAATTCTATCCGCTAATAGGTTGGCAGACAGCACTAAGGTAAACATACCGACAAATGCGCCTAATAAATTCCACCACACAACGGGTTCTCGGTTGAGTTCTTGTCGTGCAAGGTTAATCATATTACCCCAACTGGGCATGGTGGGGTCAACGCCAATACCGACATAAGACAACACCGCTTCTGCCAACACCAGCCCGCTAAAATCAAGCACTACCGCAATGAGAATTAAGTGCCCGACATTGGGCAATAAATGTCGCCCAATAATGCGCGAATGCGACACACCAAAGGCTTTGGCAGCTTTAACAAACTCCATTTCGCGCAATTTAAGCGATTCGGCACGTAAAATACGCGCCAGCCCTGTCCAACCTGTCAGACCCAACACCAAACAAACTAACAATAAACGGACATCGGCGCGTTCTTGCTCGCTGGCAAACAGCTCGGCATGTTGCGCCAAATACAGTTGCGCTAACAGCATGGCACTGGCAATCAGCAACACCCCAGGAACCGCATTAAGCGTGGTGTAGGTATATTGCACCGCATCATCGACCCAGCCTTTAAAATAGCCCGCAGCAATACCCAACACAATGGCAAACGGCAAGGTGAGCAAAGTCGTCAAGCCACCGATGAGGACACCCGTGCGTACCCCTTTAAAACTCTCGTAGAGCACATCTTGTCCGACTTTACCTGTGCCCAACACATGATAACTCTGCCCCATCCCCCACAGCCAAGCGAACACAGAAACAATGACCACAAAGGTCATCGCTGCCGTCCGCCAAGGGATCTCTGATGTTCGAAATAATTGCAATGGCGACAATAATAAAATAAAGAATCCTGCAATAAACGCGCCCATCATCAGCCAAATCAACGTTTTCCTCGCCACATCCAGCCCTAAATCCTCAGGCTTTGCCAGATGCACGCCAGCATGAGCTAAGCGCACAGGGGCGCGAAGCACACGCCCATCATCCGCTTGTTTGGTTTCTTGCCATAAGCCAACCACAGCAAAAGGCGCAGAATAACTTTTTTCTTGTCCCGTAGCGATATTACCCAGTGACACATCTAACAAACTGACGACGGGACGATAAGGATCGCTGGTACGCCAATGGAGTGAATCGGCTAACGCGATCAGCACAAAAAACAGTAAGACCACCGTCGATGCCAATGCGGTATGACTTTGAATCACTGCCTTCCAGCGTGCACGCGCTAAGGCATCGCGTTTAAGGCTAATCGCAAA
>DZAT01000191.1 GCA_022736205.1 Thiomicrospira cyclica | reverse complement strand
CAGGGCTTTATCGACAGTGAAAGCCTGGCACGTCTTGCCGAACCCTTGCGCAAAAGCGGCTATGGCAGCTATCTGCTTAAGATAATTAACGAGCGCTATTTTGTTTGTTGAAAGAGGGAATTCAATGATGTGTACAGCAAAAATTCACCCGCTATCCGATGTTCAATCCACCCAAATAGGTGATGGCACAACTATTTGGCAGTTCGTCGTGGTCTTGCCCAAAGCTCAAATTGGGCGTGATTGCAATGTTTGCTCTCATGTGCTTATCGAAAATGACGTAAAAATTGGCGATCGCGTCACCATCAAAAATGGGGTTCAACTGTGGGATGGAGTGCGTATCGAGGACGACGTGTTCATCGGCCCGAATGTCACCTTCACTAACGACAAGTTCCCACGCTCCAAGGTCTGGCCGGAGAGCTTTCCGCAAACCACCATCCAGCGGGGTGCATCCATCGGGGGGGGGGCAGTTATTCTTCCGGGTATCGTTATTGGCGAACACGCCATGATAGGCGCGGGTGCCGTCGTGACGCGCGATGTGCCACCATGTGCGATTGTGGTTGGCAATCCTGCGCGAATAGTGGGCTGTGCGGAGCCACAGCATGAATTCAGTGCAAATGCCAATAATTCGCAAAGCCAAGCGAATCGTGGGGAAAACACTCGTGTTGCGTGATGCTGCTCCAGCCGATGCCGTTTTCACCCTTGAGCTGCGCACCAACACACAAAAAAACCTGCATTTATCACGAACTTCACCGGATATTGAGCTGCAAACCCGTTGGTTGAATGCCTATGCGGACAGCACAGATCAAGCCTACTTCGTGATTGAAAGCAAAGATGGCAATCAACTTGGCACTGTTCGACTGTATGACCCTCAGGGCAGTAGTTTCTGTTGGGGGAGTTGGATTTTGAAAGATGGGGCACCAGCACAGGCTGCTATTGAGTCAGCACTTATGGTATACGCCTATGCCATTGATTCTCTTGGTTTTCATGCTGCGCATTTTGACGTTCGCCAAGGCAATGAGCGTGTTTGGCGTTTTCATGAAAGATTCGGTGCCGTTCGCACTTCTGAAACTGAAAATGATTTTTTATATTGCATTGATGCTGCCTCGATTGAGAAATCACGCCAGCGTTATCATAAATACTTACCTCACCCATTAATTATTGAGACGTGATATGAATATTGACCTTTGTCATATGGTTGATTTGCCTAAAATTAGCGATCCAAGAGGAAATCTTACTTTTATTGAAGCTGGTTCACACATTCCGTTTGATATTGAACGTGTCTACTATCTCTACGATGTGC
>DZAT01000190.1 GCA_022736205.1 Thiomicrospira cyclica | reverse complement strand
ATCTCTGTGTTCTCCGTGGTTAAATCTCTTTCGGCTTGTCCGAGTTAGGTACTAAGCAGATGATGATTTATCAGGACACACCTCGCTTTGTTAGACCCCGCCCTTGATCTGCAAGACCCTTTGCCATTAAAAGACCCGAACCCATTTAACTGCTGACCTTCCACGATTTTTATCTCTTCATCAGTCTTGCCTTTTGCCATACGAGCCTTGTGGTTTTAGGCTATGTTGAATGGGTATGTCGATGATGTAAATCGGGCATGTGATGATGCGCATGAGCCAACTTATCGTGTTTATGAATGTGCGAATGTTTTTGAGCGCAATCGCCTTCATGTTCATGGTGTCCATCATCGTGAACGTGGGCATGTTCGTGAATTGTCATTTCGTGAACATGGTAGTGTTCATGTTCTTCACTCACTAAAAATAGCGCTCCTGCAACCATAAGCGGAAAAGCAATGACAAACATCCAACTTGGAAATTCTCGAAATACAAGAAAAGATAATATCATGCCTGCAAGCGGCGCAGAACTAAACAACGCGCTTGTGCGAGCCGCCCCAATACCGCGCATGGCATGAATGAATAATACAATGCTTGCCCCATAACTTAAACTGCCCAATACCAATGCGCCTAAAACAACTTCCCAGGCGGGGAGTTTATTACCTAAAACCAACGCCATTCCTAATGAAAAACTTCCCGCTCCCAAGCCTTTGATAGCGACAATTGTTATTGGGTCTTTGGCAGAGATATTTCGAGTAAAGTTATTATCAATGCCCCAAAGGACGCAAGCAGCAATAATGCCCAACGCGCCCAAAGAAAACCCCCATTCCGCATTTAGATTTACTGAAAGAAAGATACTTGCAAGAGTGATTAATGCAATTGCCCACCATGCCCGACGACTGATCGATTCGTTGAAAGCGAAAAATGCAATAAGAGTTGTTGCCACGCCTTCAAAACTTAAGAGCAAAGATGCTGTTGCGGCGGGTGTGTGTTGCAAACTGAAAAGCAAAGTAATTGGAGCGGCAATACCGCCGGCGATAATTGCTCCCGCCAGCCATAAATAATCAGGTTTCTTGATTTGCGCTTCGCTATTTAACCCTTGCTTATTAATGCGCATGAAAAGTTTTACGCCCAATAAACCCATGCCGCTGCCCAAATATAAAAAAGCGGCCAGCGGAATCGGCTCAACTTCGCCTAAAAGTAATTTTGCCAAAGGTGCGCTTGCGCCAAACAAAAGAGCGGCAATTAACGCTTGAATAATGGATGAAATGTGAGTTCGATTCATAAATTTTGATTTTCCTTACCTATGTTTTGCAAGCCGCAAGCATCGCGGTAGAAC
>DZAT01000189.1 GCA_022736205.1 Thiomicrospira cyclica | reverse complement strand
AGATGGGCGTGTCGATTACCGCCAATCTGTTTATCTTCGGTGCGCTGTTGCTGGTTTTGACTGGGGGGATTAGCTGGTTGCGGATGCGGGGGGCGAAGGCTTGACCGACTTGCTTTCGGAGTGCGCAACGGGGTTGCGGAAGTTGGAAATGGCTGTATCTTCAGCGAGGCAAGGCGAAAGAACCTGGCCGCCACTCGTCCTTCAAGACCAACGTAACCATGCAAAATCAATACGTTGGTTAACTGTTGTTTCTTTGCATTTTTACGTTGCAATCGCAAGGTCGACAGGAATACAATGCCCGCACGTCGTTAAGTGCGCATAAAAATGCATTTTAACAAAGACTAAGCGCTCGGCTGTTGCCGGGCTTTTTGCACAGAAAAGAAGCTGATTTAAATCAAAAAGCCATACATAAAGGTTTGACATAATGAAAGGTTTACTGTATCGCCTGCAGTTGCTCGCCTTTGGGTTGAATAGCCCAAAAATCGTAAAAAAGGATACCGAGGCAGGCTCGAAATCGCTTGTCGCAAAGTACTCAAGAGGTAATATCAACCTCCAGCGTGGTCGTTACATCACAGAAGGCAAAATCAATAAACAAAGGGAATTGTTATCTAAATGCCAGCTTTAACCATAAGTGATGTTGTCGATCTGTTTCTCAAAGCTGAAAATGAACTGAAAACAATTGAGCAGCTCAACGAAGCTCTCCCTATCCCTCCTGTCAATGAGTTGCGTTATGCAGGGAATCATTTAGCGCGGGCATGGGATGCTTTTAACAAGGGTGATGAACCAACCCGCGACGATGAGATTCTTATGGCAGCGAAACACTGCCAGCGATCTATTTATGACAGCTATGAAATGGGTATACAGTTTCAGCTCGATCGCGTTAATAAATTTAGGGATGATTACCGCAAGATCCCTGTCACCCAGACTCTGAAGAACTATAGTGAACTAAGGGCTCAAGCGACTAGAGCCTACAAACATATACAGGAGGTTGCGACCAAGCATAAAGGAAATCGTGAAGTCTACTACGATGACTGCAGGGAGCACTACAAAAAGATAGAAGATGTGGCTGACATTCTTGATGCTTCGCGTGATGACTTAAATGTTCAAATTGATTTAGATATCCGAAACACACGTAGGTGGGCACTTGGTATTGGATTAAGCTTAATTGGCGTAATAGTCGTTTTAATTAAATTAATCCCATAACCCATTGGAATTCCACGTAGGGCGCAATAGCTCAGCGTGGAATCAATGGGGTCACGTGAACCAATGGGGTCAGCCCCAATGCCATTAAGCCCGCGTAGGGCGCAATAGCGCAGCGTATTGCGCCGAATGGCAAGACGA
>DZAT01000188.1:571-1344 GCA_022736205.1 Thiomicrospira cyclica | reverse complement strand
CATCACTGATACGCGGTTCGGCAGACATTTTGACAATGTGTACCCGATCTTCACGCCGCACCTTAGCTTGAGCGCTTGCATCCTGATATTTGGTTTCCGGACGGCGGCGGAATGTCAGCATAATCGCCGCAACCATCGCAACCAACAAAATCACCGCTGCAATTTCAAATGGGTACACATAAACGGTGTACAACACAGAACCAATGGCCTCGGTATTACTGTAATCACCTGGCTTGGGCATGGGGGCTGGATACATATCCAAACCAAATAACTTAGGCCCCAAAACCAGTGACATCTCCAACATCATAATAATCGCCACGCCCGCCCCAAGAGGCAGGAAGCGCACAAATCCTTCGCGCGTGGCGGCGGTATTGACATCCAGCATCATCACCACGAACAAGAACAAAACCATCACCGCGCCGACATATACCAAAATCAGCACGATACTCAAAAACTCAGCCTCTAGTAGCATCCATACCAATGCCGTGCTAAAAAAGGTTAATACTAAATATAGCGCCGCATACACTGTATTGCGTGTCGTAACTATCATAAAGGCCGACAAGATTGCACTTGAAGCAAACACTAAAAAGAGTAGCTTGATAAAGCTCATGGCGTTTCCGTAGGTATTATAAAAACGATATTAACGATAAGGCGCGTCAGCTAAACGGTCGGCTGCAATTTGCAATTCATATTTGTCACCCATAGCCAGAAGCTTTTCTTTGGTCATGATGTGCTCGCCACGCGCTTCAAAGTGATATTCAAACACGCGGGTT
>DZAT01000188.1:0-461 GCA_022736205.1 Thiomicrospira cyclica | reverse complement strand
CTGTTCAGACTCAATGGTAATCGCCACGGCTGGGCATACCGCTTCGCAAAGCTTGCACGCAATACAACGCTCTTCGCCACTCGCATAACGCCGCTGCGCATGCAGACCACGAAACCGCGGCGACATCGGTGTTTTTTCTTCCGGGTATTGCACCGTAAATTTACGGGCGAACAAATACCGTCCGGTAAGCTGCATACCGACCAGCAACTCCCAAAGAAACCATGTTTTAAAAAACTGTTTAACTTTATTCATACATTGGCTCCTCTACGCAAACCAAGGGCCAAGCTTGTAATACACGGCCACCCCTTCAACTACAATCCAAATCAAGGTGACGGGGATTAGTACCTTCCAACCAAGACGCATAATCTGATCATAGCGATAACGCGGGAAGGTTGCGCGGAACCAAATAAACAGGAAGAGTAAAACAGCGATTTTCGCAAACATCCAGAAAATGCCGGGAA
>DZAT01000187.1 GCA_022736205.1 Thiomicrospira cyclica | reverse complement strand
GTCGCGGCAATCATACATACTTTTTCCATATTCCATGCCAGTGATGCTTGAATCAAGACGACATTAGCCAACGAAAAAATCAGCGACAGACTCAAAACCTTCAAAATACTGCTTGCGGGTGTGAATACCAGACCAAAGATTGCTGGAATCAATGCGTCTGCGAACAGATAGCAAAACGACGTGATGAAAAATCCTGCCAAACCTGCAATCAATACCGGCGTGACAAGCTTGGTCAATGGCAAAAGATGCGCCTTGTCGTGTAACCGGAATCCGCGGAAGAGTAAGACTCCTACAGGATTCCCGAACAGTAGAATCGTCTCAATAAGCCGAAAGGCAATACCGTAACAGCCGATATCTGCTTTTGGAATATTAAGCAACAGCATCAGGAGATTATCCGAACGAAAGTAAACAACCGTTGCCAGATCAAGCCAAAACAAAGGTAGCATAGCTCGATAAAGCGGAAAAGGGAAAGTGAAGTGCGGGCGTACCCTGTGCAAACGCATGGCATACACAACAAATACGCTCGCGCCGACCCCTTGGGCGGCAAGAATTTTCCAAGGATCATCAGCACCAAGCAGCAAAACCACAATAATACACACCGCTGTCAGAAGGCGATTTGCAATCACCAACCCAGCATCATGTACCATGTGGCCCTGGCCACGCAAAATACTCAGCGAGAACTGACCAAGCGTAACCATTCCGAAAGCGCCTACCGTCGCCAAAAGGATCGGCAGCCGAGACGACTCGTTAAATAACAATATGAACAAACATAAACTACCGACCACAAGCAAGACATGGCCGTAGGCAGCACCATGCAAGTTGTCGCCACAAGAAATAAAATCTTCTGTAGTACTCACTGCCTCGCGCATCAGTATTTTGCCGAATCCACCATCTATCAGAATGGCCATCAGCGCCCCCAGCGAGATCGCATTGACATAGGTGCCATACTTTTCCGGGCCAAAAACCCGACTGACAAAAATACTCAACACAAAAGAAACCAGAACAAAAATAGCCGTAGCCAACCATTGGGCGCTAAGAATACGAATCAACATTGCAACGACCGGTAAGCTTCGATAGTATCTCGCACGCAACGAAACCAACAGAACTTATAGTTCATAGCGCATGAATTGATACTATCTCGAAAAAGTGCACCCATAATTCGGCATCTATTGCGTATTTTAAACAATAAAATTCAATCTCATAGTCAGATATCTCAAGGATGTTTCGTAAACAACAGGGCACTGTTTCTAAATATTTTCGTACATATTTCGATATAGCTATATCAATGTACGCAGCTTGTTGGCTTGTTATCTATAGTATCAATTCATCTGCTACGAACTATAGT
>DZAT01000186.1 GCA_022736205.1 Thiomicrospira cyclica | reverse complement strand
AGATTTATTAACAAGGACTTTTCTGTTCGTACCAGAACTTTCAATGTCAACAGTAAGACTAGAAATAAATCCCTGTAAATCCACCAAAACTTCTGGGTGCTTCTTAATTAACTTTGCAAGACCTCTGCCGTTTTTATAGTCTTTTTCTGGAGACCCTTCCCAACCCCACGCTAAATCAATGTCGCCTATCTCAGGGTGGTACAATGCCGCAACCGCTTCACCGTCTTGGTGTTTGGTTAAATGCTTAATCGCGCCCTGCGCATCATGATAAAACTGCTTAAATATCTGACCAAATTCTCCAACTTCGTTTTCACCACTACCACCACCCTTGCGCTTCTCAATTTCAGCGTTCAACTCAGCTTCACGCGATTCTAACGACTTAACCTCGTCACGCAAGGCTTTAATGCTCTCGACGCGCTCGCCTTTGCGTGCTTGTGCTTTGGCAAATAATGGGGCGTTCTTTTCGGCAAGCTTCATAATACGCATAGCCACTTCGTTTGCCGAAATATCCTGTCCCGATTCGGGGGCAACCACAATGGTTACGTCTTTTTTGTTTAACATCCACTTCCATGAGACCATGCTATCTTGTGGCGTAATCTTGTTTGGGGTTGTGTCGGGGTTGTGAAAAAAAATAGCAACGGTTTGACCGTCAGTAAGCGTGAACAACACCGATACCTGCAATGAGCCGTAACGCTTAAAGGGTTCGCTGATTTGAATTTCAGCGCCCATATCTGCTAATTCAGATTTTCGCGCCATTGCTTTTTGCAACGAAACCATTTTGAGCTTCAGCTTGCCGTAAGCGCTAACCAGCGCATCAAGCATAACCACCTGTTCAGCGCCTTGGGTTAAATCGTCCATATCAACAGGATCAACCAACAAGTCGCCCATTTCACCGTGCGCATTCATGCGACGCATGGCAATCAGTAGGTTATCTATGGCATGGTTTGGCTCGTTATCAGTCCACATTAAATCGGACAAGGCGCTCGGTAGCTCGTAATCACCACCAACAGGTAATTCGCTAGACGAAACAGGGTTAGCCTTATTGCCACGATCTAGCCAAAACTTAAACTGCTTAACGCTCATCGGTACAATGCTATGTAAGCCGTGCCAGCCCTGCTCATAGCTTAACTGATAAGCCAAAATAGCCTGTTGTGGCGTGTCATAACCAATCATTGTCTTGTGTTCGTCAAAACTACCGTCACGATTTTTTTGATTGATGACAAAAACACGATTACTAGACAGATTACCGCCCACAAAACAGTCTAGGTTATCACCATCAGCGCCGACAACGCCTTTTATGTAACCATAGTGATCTGCAACACGCCACGACTTGCCCTCGTCCCGATAAGTGCCAGCTGGGTT
>DZAT01000185.1 GCA_022736205.1 Thiomicrospira cyclica | reverse complement strand
ACCCATAGATAATTTGAAAGTGGGTGTTGGCTTCCGAAATTATTTCTGTTTTCAAATGTCATGATTCTCAAAAGTTTTTCAGAAGACGAGGTGGGTTGTAATGAAAATTGAATCAAAATTATGGTTAGTGGTAGCAACGGCTGTCGTTGGGCTTGCCGCTGTTTTTTGGTTTGGCAAGTCGGGTATCGATAGTGGCATGGCGAGCTTTAATGATACGGTTGATGAGCGTGTGCCACGTTTAATCGAATTAGAAAAGTTGCTGGTTCGTAGCGTGCAATTGCAGGGCGATATGCGTGAAATGATTTTAGCCAAAGATCCAGCGCATCGTGAAAGCGTCGAAAAACGCATTCAGGAGAGCATCGCACTCAATAAAAAGAGCTATGACTATCTTGATGTGGCAGTCAATCTACCCAAAGGTAAGCAGTACTTAGCAGATGCCAAACGCTTGCGTGATCCTGTCGTCGACAATAATAACAAAACCTTTGCGTTACTTAAATCAGGCAAGGTCGATGAAGCGACTGACTTGGTCAACAGCTTGGCTGTGCGTGATCAAGATACAGCTTATCGTCAATCCTTACAAAAATTTGTTGATTTTCAGACAGAAGTAATGGCTGGCACTGCTGTGAAGGGTAAAGACAGTGCAGAAGCCGCAAGTCTTTGGATGATCATCAGTTTTGTGCTGGTCGTCGCTATTCTGATTGGATTTTGCTTGGTGGTCATTCGTACTATTTTGGGCGCTGTTAACGATATTGTTGTTGGTGTGACGCAAGTGTCTCGTAGCATGTCGTTTAAAGCGCGTTTGTCTACACGCCGAGATGAATTAGGTGCTGTTTCTGATGGCTTGAATGCAATGTTAAGCAGTTTGGAAGCAGGCATAGCCGAAACCAATCAAGTCGTATCTGCCATTGCGGCAGGGGACATGAGTCAACGTATTAATAGCAATTATACTGGTGACTTAGATGTGCTCAAACAGGGCGTTAATAGCTCTGCGAATGGCATTTCACAGGTTATTCATGAATTGTCTGCAGTCATGTTGTCTTTGAAAGCAGGTCAGTTTAGTGTAAAAATAAACACGAATGCCGCTGGTGTTTATGGTGAGATGTTAAAAAACTCTGCCGATGCTGTGACCACGCTAAACCAAGTTATTAGCGACCTTAATCGTGTGATGGCGCAGATGAGTGCAGGTGACTTTAGTGGTCGGGTAACTAGTGAGTGTCAGGGCGATTTGATGCAATTAAAAGACAGCATTAATGCGTCTATGAATAACTTAGATCTGGCAATGGCGAATGTCACACAAGTGGTTTTGGCGCAATCGCAAGGCGATTTGACGCAAAACGTTTCGTTAAAGCTCGAAGGGCAGTTAG
>DZAT01000092.1:2330-5666 GCA_022736205.1 Thiomicrospira cyclica | reverse complement strand
CAGCAAATGGTATCGCTGGTTTTGGTTTGCAAGGACATGGTCGTGATGGCAAATTAACCATGATCACACCTGCACAGTTGCATTATGCTTTGGATGATATTCGTTTTGAATTAACTTCTGATCAGTTTGTGCAAGCCCATGAAGACGTTAACAAACAGATGGTTGCTACGGCAGTTGACTGGTTGGCTGCAGGAGAGACTGATTCTGTTTTAGAATTGTTTTGTGGTATGGGTAATTTTTCGTTGCCTTTGGCTAAAAAAGCGCAAAGTTTATTAGGGCTTGAGTTAAGTGATCAAAGCGTTGCTGCTGCTAAAGAGAATGCACAAGCGAACGGATTAACTAACTGCACCTTTGCCAAAGTTGATATTTTTGCTGATGATTGGATTTGTCCTCGTGAGTTTAGTCATGTGTTGCTTGATCCGCCTTGGGATGGTGCCTTAGCCGCGGCAACACAGTTAGCAAAACGCAAATCGGTCAAGCGGATTGTTTATGTGTCTTGTCATCCTGCAACCTTGGCGCGAGATTTGGTTTTGCTGCAAAAAGGGGGATTTAAGGTGCAAAAAATCTGTATGGCAGATCAGTTCCCACAAAGTTATCATGTTGAGTCGGTTGTCTTATTGACACGCTAAGAAAAAGGATAAGAAATGGGCAAGGAAATCGAACGCAAATTTTTAGTCATCAATGACGAATGGCGCGCTGCGGCATCGCATACGGCTGAGTATTCTCAAGGTTACTTAAATGAACCTGTTTCTTGTTCGGTTCGTGTGCGTATCGAAGATGATCAAGCACGCTTGAACATTAAGCGCGTACAAATTGGTATGTCGCGTGATGAGTTTGAATATCCCATTCCGTTAGAAGATGCAAAAAAGCTCATGACGATGGTTTTAGGACCAAATGTGATTAAAACCCGTCATTTTGTGACGGTTGACGGTCATGAGTGGGAAGTTGATGAGTTTCATGGTGATAATGCTGGCTTGGTCGTTGCGGAGTTAGAGTTAGATGCTGAAGATGAAGTCTTTACCCATCCGACTTGGTTAGGCAAAGAAGTGACCGACGAAGCACGCTATTACAATGTTTTCTTGTCGCAACGCCCCTTTAGTCAGTGGACTGAGGCAGAAAAAGCTAACGCTTAAGGAAGTCTTAAAATCTCGCTTCGCACGTTTTTAAGACTTCCCTAGTTTATTTTTTGGCTGAAGGAAGGGGGTTAATCAATGTGTTACATGCTCTTTTTAGCAACACCTTCCTTCAGGCTTCCTACCCATTGGCTTTTAGAGTTCCTCTTAAATGAATGAATCGCTGGTTATCTCTCGTCGCGATCTTTTTAAATGGACCGCGACTGGTTTATTAGCATTAGGCGTGACGGCTTGTTCACGCTATCAGCCTGATGATGCACTTGATATCATTCGTGTTGCTGTTCCTGATGTTTCTCAGCGCTTAGACCCACGCTTTGCAACCGATGCTTTTTCGACTCGGATTGGTCGTTTACTCTATCCCGCTTTAGTTGATTTTGATGAGTCATCATTACCTTCGCCTTGGTTAGCAACGCATTGGCAATGGCTTGATGATCGTCGTTTATGGGTAGGAATCCGTCAGGGGCTAACTTTTCATCATGGTAAAACCTTCACCGCTGAAGACGTGATCGCAACCTATCAGTCAGTTTTATCTGCGCAAGTTGCATCGCCACTTAAAGGTCCATTGCGCAATCTTGAATCGGTGAGTGCTCAAGATAATGGCGTTGTCTTTAGCTGGAAAAAGCCCGACCAGCTGGCGTTATTTAGGTTAACCGTACCGATTATGCCGGCAGACTTATTAGCCGTCGGACATAATTTTGACCTTGAGCCGATTGGCTTGGGCGCTTGTCGGTTACATAAAATGACGGATCAAAACCTTGTACTACAACGTCCCGATGGTGTTAAACTCAGTTTTATGGGTGTTAAAGATGCCAGTGTTCGTTTACTTAAGTTGGTGCGTTCAGAGATTGATTTATTGCAAAACGATTTATCTCCTGAACTCATTCGTCATGCGCGAAGTCGTTCATCCTTGCAGGTTAAAACACGCTCAGGAACCTCTTTTTCCTATATTGGCGTTAATGTTAAGGATCCTATTTTAGCGAATCCCTTAGTGAGACAAGCCATTGCCCATGCCATTGATCGTCCTAGATTGGTGCGAACCTTATTAGATAATATGGCAACACCCTGTGAGGGTTTGTTCCCGCCAGAGCATTGGTGTGGTTTATCGAGTAGTACACAGGGCTATGATTATCAGCCCGAAAAATCTCGCCAGCTATTAGCGCAGGCAGGTTTTTCAGGGCGCATTACGTTAAGCTATAAGACATCAACTGACCCGACACGTGTTCGTTTAGCAACCGTTTATCAAGCGATGCTTAAAGAAGTCGGTATTGATTTGTCGGTGGATAGTCACGATTGGGGTACCTTTTATAGTGATATTAAGCAAGGACGCTTTCAGCTATATGGCTTGGCGTGGGTAGGGGTTAAGTCGCCAGAAATCTTTGACTATGCCTTTGCGAGTTACTCAACACCACCGACGGGTGCTAATCGTGGGCATTATGTTGATTTAGCATTGGACGAGATGCTTAAAGCAGCATTGGTTGCACCGTCGATGTTAGAAATGGCAAAATATTATAAACAGATTCAGCAACATTTATTGACGACTTTGCCTGTCATTCCATTGTGGCACGATCACCAAACCTTAGTGACGCGTCCAAACATTAAAGATTACGTTATGGCGGCAGATGGTCGTTATGATGCACTACTGCATACGCGCAAGGTGCTGCTATGACTTATCGCGCCGTGATTTCTATCGCTGAGCAACAGTTATCTGTCTGGCAAGACGATGCTTGTGTTTATCAGTGTCCGATCAGTTCGGCAGCGAATGGTGTGGGTTGCGTGCGTGACACTGGTTGCACGCCCATGGGTAAGCATTATGTGCGAGCTGCCATTGGAGCGGGTATGCCAGCATCGACGGTATTCAAAGCGCGTCGCCCGACAGGTGAGCTGTGGTCGCCTGAGTTGGCGGCTAATCATCCCAATCGAGACTGGATTTTAGGACGAATTTTGTGGTTGTCTGGCATGGAGTCGGGTATCAATCGTGGTGGTTTTGTTGATACCTTTGCACGTTATATTTATTGTCATGGCGCGCCAGATGATGGCGTGACAGGTGTTCCTGCATCGCATGGCTGTATTCGTTTGCGCGTGAGTGATATTGTGCCTGTTTTTGAGTATTTGGCTTACGGTTCTATAGTGGATATTCGACCATGATTTCACATGTTATTCGTCAGCTATTAGGGATGTTATTAGTCATTTGGGTGGTGATAAC
>DZAT01000092.1:0-2230 GCA_022736205.1 Thiomicrospira cyclica | reverse complement strand
CACATGTTATTCGTCAGCTATTAGGGATGTTATTAGTCATTTGGGTGGTGATAACCGCCGTTTTTGTATTATTACATCTCGCACCTGGTGACCCCATTGGTGTGATGTTGGGCGATAGTGTCGGATTAGATGAAGCTGCCTTGCGTGCTAAACTGGGCTTAGATGTGTCTTTGTTGGTTCAATATCAGCAGTTTTTATGGGGCGTATTGCATGGTAATTGGGGACAATCTTTATTTTATCAAAAGCCTGTTTTAGCCTTATTATTAGAGCGTCTGCCGGCAACCCTAACTTTGGCAGCATTAGCAATGAGTGTTGCCTTGTTGGTTGCTTTGCCGTTGGGCATTATTGCAGCGGTGCGAAAGGGCGCTTGGCAAGATAAAACAGCGATGATCGTTGCGCTCATTGGCATGTCGATTCCGAGCTTTGTCTTGGGACCTATTTTGATGATTACCTTAGCCGTTGATCACGGTTGGTTTCCTGTTTCGGGTATGGATGCCCCATTTGCTTGGGTGTTGCCAGCCGTATCCTTAGGAACCGCTTTGGCAGCTATTTTGACGCGGATGCTGAGGGCTTCTTTGCTAGAGGTGTTGCATGAAGACTATATTCGTACTGCACGAGCGAAGGGCGCAAGTGAGAGTCGGGTGTTGTTAATGCACGCATTACGTAATGCGTTCTTACCTGTGTTGACCTTGTTAGGTTTGCAATTGGGTGCTTTGTTGGGTGGAGCCGTTATTACGGAAACGGTATTTGATTGGCCTGGATTAGGGTTGTTATTGGTAGAATCCATTCATAGACGTGACTATCCGCTTGTCTTAGGTGCTATTTTATTAATTACATTGTTTTATGTCAGTTTAAATACCTTGCTTGAGTTGGCATATAGTTGGTTAGATCCCCGCATTAAGCGTCCTGTTAAGGTGGCATCATGTTAGTTAGCAGGTTGGGACGGTTGAGTTGGTCAACTTGGGTCATTTTACTCTGGTTAGCGATGGTGTTCGTCGCGCCATTTTTTACAGATTCAGCAGATAGGATGAATCTGGAATCTTTGTTGTTATCGCCGTTTGCACAATTTCCCTTAGGCACGGATGAGTTGGGTCGCCCCCTATGGGCGCGTTTACTCTCTGGCGCACAGACATCGGCTTACGTTGCGCTGATGGTGGTAGGGGTGTCGGCAACATTGGGGACGCTGATTGGTATGTTGTCGGCCTATATCGGCGGCTGGTTTGATACAGCGGTACGTTGGATTATTGATGCCTTCTTAGCATTTCCGCATTTGTTGCTGGCGATTGCTTTGGCTGCCGTATTAGGCCCAGGTATTGGTAATTTGATTTTAGCGTTAACGCTGGTAGGTTGGGTTGGTTATGCGCGTTTAGCTCGTGGTCAGACCTTATCTTTGCGTGGACGATATCATGTGTTAGCAGCTCAGTCGTTAGGGGTAAAACATCGTTGGATTTTGTTGCGTCATATTTTTCCGTTACTCTTAGCGCCACTAGCCATCGAGGCAACCTTTGGTATTGCGGGGGCTGTGATTGCAGAAGCGGGTTTGTCTTTTTTAGGTTTGGGCGTTCAGCCACCGCAAGCATCTTGGGGTAGTATGATTCGTGAAGGTGCGCGCTTTATTTTAGTCGCGCCACATTTGGTGCTTGTACCAGGCTTAACTCTGATGTTGGTGATTTTAGCCGTTAATCGTTTTGGTGATGGGCTTAGAGATCGATTGGATGTGAGAAAAGGTTAAGGAGATGGGGCTAAGAGCATTGTTGCTCTACGAAGGATTCTAATTGTGGCAGTGATAGGGGTTTACTAAAAAAGTAGCCTTGAAATTGATGGCAACCAAAATAAAGCAGCTGATTAAGTTGCTCCTCTGTTTCAACCCCTTCAGCAATGACACCAACACCAAAGTTTTTGCTTAAGTCTACGATAGCTTTAACCATAATCGCATCAGACTCATCTGACATTAGGTCTCTAACAAAAGATTGGTCAATTTTAATTTCGTTAACAGGCAAGCGTTTTAAGTAACTTAAAGAAGAATAGCCTGTTCCGAAATCATCTAGTGCAATATGAATACCCCATGCTTTTAGTCTATGTAATTTATCAATCGTATCCACCACATCATGTAACAATACACTTTCTGTAATTTCAAGTTTAAGTTGCGTTGGTATTACGCCTGTTTGTGTAATGAGTGTTAATCAGCGTGCAAAAATGACCAGTTTATAGGGTAAAACAGCGTCCAATT
>DZAT01000184.1 GCA_022736205.1 Thiomicrospira cyclica | reverse complement strand
CAGGACGACGCTCGGCCGTTCTAATCAGTTGCTGCTGTCTGCGCCATTTCGCAATATCAGCATGGTTACCTGACTGCAACACCGCAGGCACTTCCAATCCTGCAATCACAGGGGGACGTGTGTAGTGTGGGCAATCCAATAACCCTTGCGTAAAAGAGTCTTCTACAGCCGACTGGGCATGTCCTAAAACACCAGGTATCAAGCGCACCACCGTATCCATCAACATCATCGCAGGTAACTCGCCACCCGAAACAACAAAATCTCCTACCGAGATTTCTTCATCGACAAATGAAGCAATAAAACGCTCATCCACACCTTCATAGCGACCACACAGCAAGGCAACTTGCGGCAGCTTAGCTAGTTCGGCGGCTCTCGCCTGTGTTAGCGGTTTACCCTGTGGTGAAAGATAAACAAAATGGGGTTTAACATCAGCACACTGTGTGATCAAGCCTGCGAGCGTATCGGCCAAAGGCTGATACATCATCACCATACCTGGACCACCACCATAAGGACGATCATCAACCGTATTATGCACATTATGTACATAATCACGTGGATTGTGACACACACAAGACCATAGTCCGTTACGGTGTGCCCTGCCCGTCACTCCGACATCCGTTACTGCGCTAAACAGCTCGGGAAACAGAGTAATGACATGAAAGTCCATCAGCTTAGTTGTTAAAGTAACCAGATTCCCAGTCAACGATAATGCGCTTATTTGCAATATCTACGGCTTTAACCACCACATCCATCACAAAAGGAATCAGCTCATCGCCCGATTCACCGCGCACACGCATCACATCGTGAGCACCTGTTTCCATCATTTCTTTCACCACACCTAAAGAAACACCTGATTGATTTACTAGCGTACAACCCACAAGGTCAATCCAATAATAATCATCTTCATCTTTGGGTAATTGCTCTGGCATAATTGCCACATCACAACCCATCAACAAGCGTGCTTCTTCACGGTCGTCAAGACCCTTAAACTTAGCAACCAGTCGACCATCGGCATGGGCTTGCGCCTCTTCGACATCGAACGATTGCCAACCTTCGGTTGTCTTTACCCACAAGGGGTTATAACTCATCAAATTGGCAGCGGGGCGAGTATAGGAAAAAAACCGTAACCAACCACGCACACCAAATAGACCATTAACACGGCCTACTAAAATTTTGTTATCTGTTAACGTTTGCACGTTAAAATCAAGCAGCCTTAGACTGCTTAGCCAAGGTCAAAACACGATCAGACGCTTGCGCACCCTGACCTACCCAGTAATCGTAACGGTCGCTGTCAAAGCGCAATTTTTCTTCATTGCCACGAGCGACAGGGTTAAAGAACCCAATACGTTCGATAAAACGACCATCACGACGC
>DZAT01000183.1 GCA_022736205.1 Thiomicrospira cyclica | reverse complement strand
TTCGAGTCTTGGCATAATAATCTCCTTGTGAAGGTAACGTGACCTGTACAAGACAAGCCACGTTAATAAAAAACAAAATTCGCTTATTTTGCTTCTTTTGTTTTGCAACCACTCACACCTTTACAGCTGCTTTTTTCCTTTGCTTCGCTGGTTTTACAGCCGCTTGCACCCTTGCAGCCGCTCTTTTCTTTCGCTTCGCTGGTTTTGCAACCGCTTGCCGCTTTACAGCCACTCTTTTCGGTTTTATCCGATGATGCGCCACTCATTGCCTTGTCTTCAGCGTTTGCCGCGCCAAAAGTAGCGATGCCCGCCACTAAACCAATCAGTGCAGCTTTAGCCAATGTTGAAGTGTTCTTTTCCATGATGATTCCCTTTATGAGCAAGATTAAAAATGATCCGTGGTATTTGCACCACTAAGCAGTAATTCGCTGAATAAACGAAAAAGGTTACAAATTAAGCAAAGTTTTTTAATTTAAGTTAGCGATCAACTGTTGACGAGATGCTGCCTGATTTCCAGTATTAAAAAAGCTCATATCTTCACGTAGCCGATTGGCTTCGACCGTTAAACTTTCTGCCGCTGCTGTGGTTTCCTCCACCAAAGCCGCATTTTCTTGCGTCACACGATCAATATTTGCTACCGCTTTGTTGACTTGGTTGATGCCTGTACTTTGCTCTTTCGAAGAGTCCGCAATCTGATCAACCATTACCGCCACGTCAGAAATTGATCGTGAAATGCCGTTCAGCATTTCGCCCGATTTATCAGCCAATTTCGTTCCAGCATGGACACGAAGTACACTATCGTCAATGAGCGTTTTGATGCCTTTTGCAGCTTCGGCGGATTTGCCTGCCAAGGCGCGCACTTCACTCGCCACCACAGCAAATCCACGACCATGCTCACCAGCACGAGCCGCTTCGACGGCGGCATTGAGTGCAAGCAGGTTGGTTTGAAAGGCGATGCTGTCGATTAAGGAAACAATATCACTAATTTTGGTACTGGCTTCTTGAATGGACTGCATCGCACCAATGGTTTGCTGCATGACCGCAACACCTTCTTTTGCTTGTACTTGAACCTGACGTGTCAAGTTAGCCACACGGCTCGCATTGTCTGTATTCGCCTGTACGGCAGAAGTCATTTCGTGCATGGTCGCGCTGGTTTTTTCGAGTACCGCAGCCTGCTCCTGTGCTCGTACCGATAAATCAGTTGCACTCTGAGAGACTTGTCCTGCAGACTCGCTAACGATATTCGACGAATTAACCGCTTGAGCAACCACTTGACGCAAGCGTGCATTGCTCGTGTTTAAAGCGTTTTGCGCTTGCGCTAACTGCCCTTCGAGCTTTAACGAAACGTTTTGCGTCAAATCGCCTTGCGATTG
>DZAT01000033.1:14732-21945 GCA_022736205.1 Thiomicrospira cyclica | reverse complement strand
GCAGCGACGCTGACCGCCAATGCTAACCCAATGTGTGCTAACGGCTGAATCAACAGCAAAGCAAGCACCAAATTGACCAGCAACGCAACGACAGAAACCTGTACAGGTACTTTCATCTGCTCTCGCGCATAAAAAGCTGGCGCTAATACCTTCACCGCCAAAAACCCCAACAACCCAACACCGTAAGCCGTTAAAGCTTGTGCCGAACTAACTGCATCGGCAATGGTAAAAGCACCATAACCAAACAAGGTTAAGATCAGTGGTTCCGACAACAATGCCAATGCAACCGTCGCTGGCAAGCCAACCACCCAAATTAAGCGCAATGCCAAATCGAGTGTTTTGTTATAACACTCCCAATCACCCTCTGCTCTGGCTTTGGATAACCCCGGTAAAACAACCGTAGCCAGTGCCACACCAAAAATCCCTACTGGGAACTCCATTAACCGATCGGCATAATAAAGCCAAGACACACTACCTGCGATTAAAAACGATGCCAAAATGGTCGATACCAACAGGTTAATTTGCGCAACACTCACCCCCAACAGTGCAGGTGCCATATTGCGCAATACACGACCAACCCCCTCGTGTTTGGCGAGCGTAAAACTGGGTCGCCAACCGACGGGCGTTAATGCCCACCACACCCATGCGAGCTGGACAAATCCTGCCAGTAATACCCCCCACGCCAAACTCATCGCAGGCACATCGAGCACAGGGGCTAACAGCCAAGCCGCGCCAATCATCGCCACATTTAACCACACAGGATTAAACGCTGGCTCCCAATAACGAGAATAGGAGTTTAGTACAGCAGCCAACATCGCCGTGAGCGAAATGAGCAATAAGTAAGGAAAGGTAATGCGCAACATATCTACCGAGAGCGGAAAACGCGCATCGTTGGCGAAGCCAGGGGCAAACAACAGCATAATCGGTTCGGCTAACAGCATACCAAGCAAGGTTAGCGCAAGCAAAAATAACGATAGCCGAGTCCAGACAGCATCAAGTAAAACATGCGTTGCAGCTTCGCCTTCTTTGTGGCGAACATCGGCAAGAACAGGGACAAACGCCTGAGAAAAAGCGCCTTCTGCCGTTAAGCGTCGAAAGAAGTTAGGAATTTTGAAGGCGACAAAAAACGCATCAGCCTCGCTAGAAGCACCGAACATGCGTGCAATCACCATATCGCGAATAAAACCCAATACACGTGAAATCAACGTCATGCTACCAACCGTAGCTGCACCGCGCATTAACCGTTTAAATGGCATCGAAACCCCTACCGAGAACAAAAACAAAAAAGGCGGTCAAACGACCGCCTCTCTCAACCAGCCCAGATTACTCGGCTGTTTTACAGCCCGTATTGATGCCTAACACAGCATACAATGGGCAAAAACCAATGGCAGCTGTCACTAAAGGAATCAGACCAATCCAGCCCCAGACGAAACCAGACAAGGCAGCAATAATCAACGCAAACCCTAAAACCGCACGCAATGCACGATCAATCATACCCGAATTACACATAACACAACCTTTAAAATGATGTTAAAAACAAAATCACCATCTATTTTACTGCAGAGTCTTGTCGATATGAACCATAAAGACAGATTATTGTGCAAAGCGGTTGCACAGACGAATTAAAAAGGGTAATAATAAGGTTGCGAAACGTAACAATAAAATAGGATACAGGCTCATGAAAAAAACTGCGTTATGGTTCATTTTAGTGTTGTTTGGTATCGAACAAGCGGCTCTGGCTCAAGATGTAACCATGCCACTGGACAACAGCAAACTATCTGCCAATGCCAATTATAATAAAGGCAATATGAGTAAGCCCGCTGTCTTGATTTTACATGGCTTTCTGACCAATAATAAGTTTCATACCATCACTGCGATGGAAGACGTGTTGCAAATGGAAGGCTACACCACGTTATCGCCCATACTGACGCTTGGCATCAATAATCGTCGTGATGCCCTGACGTGTGGTTCGATTCATACCCATACGTTACAACAAGAAATGGCAGAGATTGATCAGTGGATTCAATGGCTCGCACAACAGGGGCATCAAAAAGTGATCTTACTGGGGCATTCCAGCGGTAGCCAGCAGTTGCTAGAATACTTAGCAAACTATCCTGCCACCGCTGTGACATCGGCTATTTTTACCAGCAGTTTTTACCTGAATGGCAAAGAACTCGGCACAAAAGAAAGCGAATTACAGCAAGCTAACAGTGATCTAGATACGCACTATAAGCAACCGAGAAAATACTCATTTCTATTTTGCAATAATAATTACAATGCGACGGCAGAAAGCTTCTTATCTTATCAAGGCATTACCAGACAACGTTTATTATCTACCTTAAAGCAACTCAAAATCCCGTCACACACGATTATGGGTGGCGGTGATGAACGCTACAGCAAAGTAGGACGCAATTGGTTAGACGATCTGCGTGCATCAGGAACAAAATTGTACGTGGTAGATAATGCCAATCATTTTTTTTCGAGCGATTCTGAGCCTGTGCTTCAAGATGTTTTGATTCAAATTCTTAATCAGCCCACAACGCCATGATGATCAAACCACGTTCTGCCAATTTTTATGCCCGCCTTTTCGTTGGCGTTGGTTTAATGATTTTTATTTTAATCAACCTAGCTTTTTATTATGAAAGTAAGTCGATCAAAAAAACGGTCGACCAACAAGTTTGGCAAGCGTCGTGGGAAGAAGTAACGCATGGTGCAAATGACACCCATAAGCATTTAGAACAACTGGCTAATGAAGTCAGCAATTGGGATGAAGTGCGCCAACAACTGAGCGATGCCAGCTATTATTTTTATTGGCGTGATCAAAACCTAAGGCAATCTGCTTATTTTCAGGCGTATTATGACCAGATTGAACTTTATCACGCTGATGGCAGACGCGTTGCGCCCATCAGTAAATCCAATAGTAAAGAACGCAATTTTTTACCTGCCAATATTGCCGTCAATAAGGAAGACTACTTCATTCTTGATGGCCAAAATACTGTGCACTTTTTACAATTTAAAGCCATTTATGACGCTGATTCAAGACAAATCATCGGTTATATTGGTATTTCCAGTAACTTTTTGTCAGCGCTACTGGCACACACCCAATTTTTCTTCACACAAAAAAGCAGTATCCAATTTGATGGCGCACAATTCGACAAACAAGGAAAACTGTCTGAAAATCAACTCATCAATAGCCTTGTTTTTTTACCAACAGATAACCCTGTTAATGAATACTTATGGGAATTGATTCTAAGCTTTATGATTCAAACCACCATTATTATGCTTGTGTTAGCAAGCGTTTTTTTTGCTTTGTTTTCAAGGCTGATTCATCGCCCACTACTCAACGTAATCGACTATGTCAACCGACTGAAAGCTAACCCACAGCAACAAGCCGAGCAATATCATCATTATCCGATTAAAGAGTTTGGTGAAATCAACCATGCGATTTATCAATTTCATCAAGAGCGACACGACACACAAGCACAACTCAATGCACAAAATGCCCTCCTCTGGACACAATCTCGCCGTGATGGACTAACGAATGTTTTTAACCGTCGCGCGTTTGACGAGGCTTGGAGTCAGGCGATGATGCAAAAACATCACTTATTTGCATTTGTTCTGTTCGATTGCGATTTTTTTAAAGCCTTAAACGATAGCTACGGACACGAGGTCGGTGATGAGGTTATCCGCATCACTGCGCAAACCATACAAGAAAACTTACCCGAACAACACGCTGTTTATCGTATTGGTGGCGATGAATTTGCTGTGCTGATCGATAATTTAGATGCTACGCAGGTCAAAGAAATGATTCAGCGTTGCTTAAAAGCATTAATCGATTATCCTTTTTCTCAAATCACGATTCGTGAAAAACTGTCTTTCAGCGTCGGCATCAGCATGATCATGCCAGATATCGACTACCCCTTAGCCGAACTGCCGCGCCAAGCCGATATTGCCATGTATAAGGCAAAACAATCGCACCAAGATAAAATTCAATTTTACTGCTCGCAAATGGAACAGGATGCTGACACGGTACTGCTCAAAAACAACCTGCTCAACACCGTATTAGATGCTATTCATACGGGTCGATATATTGAAATGCATTATCAACCAATTGTGTCTCTGCACGATCAGCATGTTTATTATGAAAGCCTGATTCGACTCAACACGCCCACAGAGCGTATTTTCCCTAACGATATTTTTACCGTTGTTAACCGTCGCCGACTGGAAGTCGAACTGGATAAACAGGTTATTGATAAGGTATTACAGTCGTTCATTAATAAACGATTGCCTGCTGGTACGGGCGTATCGCTGAACCTATCGGGAAAGACGCTATTACAAAGTGACCTACTGACCCTCGTTTCACCTTTTTTACCGTTTGTGTTCGATTATAAAATTGTGATTGAAATCACCGAAACGAGCCTTATCGAACATTTTGACTACGTGAGCGTATTACTCACTAAGCTAAGAGCGCAAGGATTCCTCATTGCTTTGGATGACTTTGGTAGTGGTTATTCTTCGATTCGTTACCTTGCCAATATGCCTGTCGACATCATCAAATTCGATATGAGCTTATTGCGTGCACTGGAACAGGGTGATCGTAAAACCCAAACCATTTTATTGGCAACCGCTAACATGATTACCGCCGCGGGTTATCAACTCGTTGTTGAAGGGGTCGAAACAAGGGCACAAGTTGCACTTGCCAAACAACTCGGCGCAAGTCATATCCAAGGTTACCTGTACGGCAAACCCAGCCCGACGTTCAATGCACCAATAAGCATAGAAACAGCAATTGACAAATAACACTAAAAACAGCATAATATTAAGTTGCTTTTTGTCACACCTTGATAAAACTTGCAAGCATCTACGGATTACACAAACCTATTAGGAGAATTCACTGTGGCAAACATTATGTCATCTAAAAAACGTGCTGAAATCGGCGAACGTAATCGTCAAAGCAACGTTGCACAGAAATCTAAGACAAAAACATCGATTCGTCGCGTGTTAGAAGCGATTGCTACTGGCGATCATGCTGCGGCGATGACTGCATTTCGCACAGCACAGGCTCAGATTGATACCATTGCTCGCAAAGGCATCATTCATGCAAATAAAGCTGCTCGTACTAAGAGCCGTTTGAACGCTCGTGTTAAAGCGATGGTTGCAAGCGCATAATGCGCCTGTGATGAAAAAGCCAGCATCTTGCTGGCTTTTTTGTTTATGCTTCGTTTTCGCTGCAAGCCTTAGTATGCAAGCGCAAGCACTGAGTATTTCTGATGCTCGCCATCTACTCGCTCGCACAGGTTTCGATCCCGTCTGGAAAGAAATAGAACCCTTCTTACCTTTATCGCGCGAACAAGCCGTTGAGTTAATCATTAGCAAAGCCAATACTCGCCCCTTAAAACCCATTCCTAGCGACTTACTCAGCACGCCAGAAGACAGCCATGAGATGATGATGTCTCGCAGTGATGGCGAGCGTCATGATGCGCAAAAGAAAGAGCGCGAGCGCCTTGAGCGCTTACAAAGTTGGTGGGTCGAGCAGATGGTGCAAACCCCAACGCCGCTTGCCGAGCAAATGACGTTATTTTGGCACAATCACTTCACCTCTAGCATCCAAAAAGTACGCACCACACGTTTCATGGCTCAGCAACACAACACACTACGTGTATATGCGCTGGGTAATTTTGCCGACCTTTTAAAGGCAATGGTTAAAGATCCTGCCATGCTGCGCTATTTAGATGCAGCCAATAATCGCAAAGCACAGCCGAACGAAAACTTTGCTCGAGAACTGCTCGAACTCTTTAGCCTTGGTGTTGGCAACTATAGCGAGAAAGATATCAAAGAAGCCTCACGTGCTTTTTCGGGTTGGACGGTGAACCGAGAACGCGCCAATTTTCAGTTCAATGAAAAAGAACACGACAATAGCAACAAAACCTTTTTAAACCAGACGGGCAACTTTACTGGCGACGATATTATTCGCATTATTTTAGAGCAACCTGCAACCGCACGTTTTATCACCAGTAAACTGTGGAAAGCGTTTGTATCTGACACCGAAAACCCAACAGCAATTCAACGCATCAGCCGTGAGTGGCAATACAAACACAAGTATGCCATCAAACCATTACTCGCAGAGCTGCTAAACAGTCCTGACTTTTGGGCACCATCCAATCGTGGACGCATTGTTAAATCGCCGACCGACTATGTTGTGGGTTTATTACGCGTATGGCAACTGCCCAACCAGCAAAACAGTCAATGGCGTAATAGCATCAGTCTACTCGGTCAGGACTTGTTTAACCCGCCCAATGTCAAAGGCTGGGAAGGCGGAACCAGTTGGATTAGCACCAATACATTGGTCGCTCGTGAGCAACTGATGCAACGCTTTCTACACGATGCAGGCGGTATGCGCAGTAAAAAGCTACCCGAAACATGGAACAGCGCAACCGAAAAACTCTGGCTAGAAGTGCTGCTCCCCCTACCCCCATCCGACACACCAGAAGGCAGACCTGCGCAACAAATTGAAGCATGGCTGCTTGATCCTGTGTTTCAGGTAAAATAGCGAAATGGACAGACGTGATTTTTTTCGTCTTCTCGTGGGCGCACCCTTTGCGCTTGCAGCGCCAATTGCACAGGCTGCCAGTCAGGGGAAAACCTTAATCTTAATTGAGCTGTCGGGTGGCAACGATGGCTTAAACACCCTTGTACCCTATCGCGACCCTTTGTATGCCAAGCTTCGTCCTAAGCTTGCCATCAGTAGCGATCAGCTGTTACCCATAACCGACAAGTTGGCACTTAATCCCGCACTCTCGTCGCTGTATCCTTGGTGGAAAAAAGGCGATTTGGCGTGGGTGCAAGGGTTAGGCTATCCTAAGCCTAACCGTTCGCACTTTAGCTCGCTCGATATCTGGGAAACGGGTTCGGGTAGTGAGCAAAGCCTCAGCCAAGGTTGGCTAAGCAAAGTGATTCCCCAATTACGAGAGGCGCGTGATGTCGATGGCATTTCCTTAGCGACAGATTTAGGTCCATTGACAGGCTTAGGAAGCTGTGTTTTGCTCACCGACATCAATCGCTTTATTACTCAGGCAAATCATCTCACCACACCAGAAGCGACAGGTGTACACAATCCTGCACTGGATCACATTCGCAACGTTTCAAATCAAGCACGATTAGCAGCTGACACCCTCGCCAAACGCCTACGCAGTAGCAACACACCCCTACCAAA
>DZAT01000033.1:0-14632 GCA_022736205.1 Thiomicrospira cyclica | reverse complement strand
GCGTCGGTTAGCTGCTGTAGATAATAAGCGGTTGCCTCACCTTCCATCGTGGGACTGGTTGCGATAATCACTTCTTTAATCATGCCTTCACTCAAGCGTTGAACAAACAACGGCAGCCCCAATTCTTTAGGACCTAAGCCATCGAGTGGCGACAACTGACCATGCAACACAAAGTACAATCCACGATAACTCGCGGTTTGTTCGAATGCTAAAATATCAAGTGGCGACTCCACCACACACAACACACTGGCATCGCGTTGATCGTTCGCACACAATGCGCAAATGGTCGTTTCAGACAAATCTCGGCAGGACGCGCACTGCCCCACGCCCGCCAAAGCATCGGTTAATGCTTGCGCCAACTTTTCGGCATGATGACGCTTATGCAACAACAGCCGATACGCCATGCGTTGTGCATTTTTAGGACCAATACCTGGTAGCTGGCGCAAGGCTTGCGTCAGGGTGTTAAGCAGTGTGGACATTTTAATAACTCAATCTTCTGTCATCCTCGCGTATGCGGGGATCCATCCAACAAAGAGATAGATTCCCGCTTTCGCAGGAATGACGACGTTATAGAGCGCAACAGGTTTGTAAAACCGTCGTGAGCTGGCAAAATTGCTAGGCGCAAGATTCGCAGACGCAAGGCGCGTACACAAAGTACGTAACGCAGCGCGAGAATCGAAGCAACAACGCAAGATGACAGCGCAACAGGTTTTAATGTTAACCGAATAGGTTGCCCATACCCGCTGGAAGATTCATACCTGCTGTTAAGCTGCCCATTTTTTCAGCAGTCATTTGTTCGACCTTGCGGTTAGCACTGTTAATGGCTGCGGTAACCAAGTCTTCTAACATTTCACGGTCATCCATTAAACTGGGATCAATCACCACTTTGGTCGCTTCGTGCTTACCTGTTAGCGTGACTTTAACCAAGCCGCCGCCTGCTTCACCTTCAGCCGTCATTTGCGCCACTTCTGCCTGCAGTTTTTGCGCTTTTTCTTGCATCGCTTGCGCTTGCTTCATGAGTTGACCCATACCCGCTTTTCCAAACATTATGCGTTTCCTTCTTCTAATTGAATAAATTGTGCCCAGTTGGGCGTTAATTGTAAGTTGTTACAGATTTCTTGAAAACGAGGATGTGCGATAACCGCTGCTTTGGCACCTTGTTGTGCTTGCTCTGATACCTGAATCCCCAGTTGCATGGGCGTTAGCCATGCATCTTGCCAACCGTTATGCCATACCAGTTGCAACGAAGCAACCCGTTTGAGCGTTTGCATCAACCGATCACCAAGCAAATTAACCGATGACTGTTCTGTTGGCGGATAAGCCAACACAATATTCTGTTCGTCATCTGTGCGCAAACGAATACACTTACGTGCTAATTCAAGCTCCATGCCGTTTAAACGCCATTGCATCAGCTGTTGCTGCCAATCATCGACGTGATAGGCTTCTGGTGCTAGAGCCGCTGGCGTAACCACAGCATCAGGAACAGCTTTAGGCGATTCGGTTACAATGGGCTGGGCAAATTCAACGGTTTTTTTTTCAGCCGCTGCGGATTTTTCCATACCTAGCGCAGCAAACATAGCCGCTCTAGGATCGACTGTTGCCGCTTGCGCAACATGCTGCGTCTGGACATTATTGGCTAACGACTGAGGTGCTCGCACCGCTGAAGGCGCGACTTTTTCAACAACTGGACGACTCACAACAGCCGATGCGAGCGTTGCTGCCCCCGCACGAAAATGGAGCAAGCGCATCAGCATCAGCTCAAAACCCATTTGTGCCGTTGGTGCTAGGCGCATATCGTCTTGCGCTAATAGCGCAACTTGTAGCCAAATTTGTACCTGTTCGCTAGATACTTGCTGCGACAACTCCACGCGTTCCACATCGTAATCGGGAGCAAGCGCAGGAAAGCTTTGTAATAAAGCCAGTTGATGCAAGGCTTCGAGCAGTTGTTGTTGCAGTCGATCAAAGTCAGCTCCCCATCCAATCCACGCTTGCAACTGTGTTAAGGCTGCCGCCGAATCTTGCGCCACCAATGCCTGTAATAACGTTAAGACTTGCGCATCCGATGCCAAACCGAGCATTTCGCGCGTCGACTCGTAACCAACCGCACCACCACCCAACACAATCGCCTGATCGAGCAAGCTAAGGGCATCACGCACACTCCCCTGCGCCATACGTGAAACCAGCGCAATGGCTTCTTGCTCAAAAGCAATGCCTTCGGCAGTAAGCACACGTGCCAAGTGTCCGATTAAGATTTCGGGGGTCATCGGACGCAAATGGAACTGCAAACAGCGCGATAGAATGGTAACAGGCAGTTTATGTGGGTCGGTTGTCGCCAATAGGAACTTAACGTGCGCTGGCGGCTCTTCTAAGGTTTTAAGCAAAGCATTAAAACTATGCGTCGAGAGCATATGCACTTCGTCGATGATGTAGATTTTGTAGCGTCCGACACTGGGCGCATACTGCACATTATCGAGTAGCTCGCGCGTGTCTTCGACTTTGGTACGACTGGCAGCATCAATCTCGATTAAATCGACAAAGCGCCCTTCGTCAATCGCATGGCTAATATCATCGACACACGGCTCTGCTGTAACGCCATCTCGGCAATTAAGTGCTTTAGCAAAAATACGCGCCAAGGTTGTCTTGCCAACACCTCGTGTTCCTGTAAACAAATAGGCATGATGCAATCGTCCAGAAGTTAAGGCTTGCGACAAAGCACGAACCACCGGTTCCTGACCAACCACTTCGGAAAACTGACGGGGACGCCATTTGCGTGCGAGAACGGTATCGAAGGACATGAGACCTCATTAAATTAATGGGGTAGAAATTAGAAGACGATTTGAACCAGCGTAACCTCGGCGCCCACATCACAAATACCGTTGCTTCATTCCTGACCTGGCGGAGTTTTCTGCTTAGTGCCGCGAGGGACCAGCCCAAACCGCATGCGCATTATAACATAAGGTTTCGCACTTATCTTGATGAATAAGCGCCAACAGGTAAGCTTAATACACCTTTTTTCTGAGCAGACTTAGTATCCGTCGAACGAGAACGATCTGCGCCCTGACGGTTAAACTGCACATAATCTTTATTACGCGCTGCCAACTTACGACCAATTCCCGTCACCTTACCAAGATCATCAATAGAATTAAAAGCGCCATGCGCTTTGCGCCACGCCACAATTTTTTCTGCCTTCTTCTGACCAATACCCTCCAACGCCGATGCAATCTGAACGGCATCGGCTTTATTGATGTCGACAAGTTCGCCTGCCTGCACGTCGGACACAAGCAACAAAAACAATAATATAGATAAGCGCATACCTAAAACTCCTTTTGGAATGATTCGCTATGAGATAATATAGCAAAATTAGTATCATTAGGTAGTCAGAGCATCGCATGGATATCACCCAACTCCTCACCTTTGCTGTACAGCAAAAAGCATCCGACTTGCATATCTCAGCGGGCTTGCCGCCAATGTTACGCATTGATGGCGATGTGCGCAAAATCAATGCACCTGCTTTAGATGCGAGCGAAACGCAGCGCTTGCTCTACGACGTGATGAATGACTACCAACGCAAACAATTCGAAGAGCACTTTGAATCAGATTTTTCGTTTAATTTACCAAGTGTTGCGCGTTTTCGTGCCAATATTTTTAAACAAGACCGTGGCTTAGGTGGGGTGTTTCGTACCATTCCTTCTAAAGTCCTATCGCTTGAAGACCTGAATGCGCCAGAAATATTTAAAGACATTGCCAATAATCCTCGCGGGATTGTGCTCGTCACTGGACCAACAGGCTCGGGTAAGTCAACCACGCTCGCGGCAATGGTTGATTATGTTAACGAAAACCATTTTGCCCATATTTTAACCGTCGAAGACCCCATAGAGTTTGTACACAACAGCAAAAAATCGTTGGTTAACCAGCGCGAAGTGCATCGTGATACGCATAGTTTTGCTAACGCGTTACGATCTGCATTACGTGAAGACCCAGACGTGATTCTGGTTGGTGAAATGCGCGACTTGGAAACCATTCAGCTGGCGCTGTCTGCTGCCGAAACAGGACATCTGGTTTTTGGTACGCTGCATACCTCTAGCGCAGCCAAAACCATCGATCGTATCATCGATGTTTTTCCTGGCAACGAAAAAGCATTAGTTCGCTCGATGCTCTCGGAATCCCTACGTGCGGTCATTTCTCAGACACTACTGAAAAAGAAAGGCGGTGGGCGCGTGGCGGCACATGAAATCATGCTGGGCACACATGCCATTCGCAACCTTATTCGAGAAGACAAAGTACCGCAAATGTACTCCATTATTCAAACCAGCTCAAATGTCGGCATGCAAACGCTCGATCAATGCTTACAAAAGCTTGTTGATAAAGGTTTGGTTGAACGCAGTGAAGCAGCCAATAAGGCGGCGAATAAAGCCGCCTTTCAGGAGTAATGTATCATGGACAAAGCACAAGCACTCAACCATCTCAACCAGCTCTTGTCTGCCATGCTAGAAGCCAAAGCATCGGACATGTTCATTACCGATGGTGCGCCTGTCAGCTTAAAAATTGACGGTAAAATGACACCCATTACGCAACAGCCGTTGTCTGCCGCTTTGACGCGCCTGCTTAGCGAGAGCCTGATGACCGATGCGCAACGCACTGAGTTTAACCGCACCAACGAATGTAACTTGGCTTACGCTATGGGTACAGCGGCACGCTTTCGCGTTAATGTATTTGTACAGCGCAATAGTGTTGGCATGGTGATTCGTGTCATCAATACCACCATTCCGATTATCGAAGACTTAGGTCTGCCACCCGTGCTCAAAGACTTAATTATGGATAAACGCGGCTTGATTTTATTTGTTGGCGGCACAGGTTCGGGCAAGTCAACGTCATTAGCGGGTTTAATTGGACATCGCAATACCAATAGTAAAGGGCACATTATTACCATCGAAGACCCGATTGAGTTTGTTCATCCACACAAGGGCTGTATTGTTAGCCAACGAGAAGTGGGAACGGATACAGACTCTTTCGAAGCAGCACTTAAAAACACGCTACGCCAAGCACCCGATGTGATTTTAATTGGTGAAATTAGAGAACGTCATACGATGGAGCACGCCATCACCTTTGCCGAAACGGGGCATCTGTGCTTATCGACCCTACACGCTAACAACGCAAACCAAGCACTCGACCGCATTATTAACTTCTTTCCCGAAGAACGTAGAGCCCAATTACTGATGGATTTATCACTCAATCTTAAAGCGATTGTCAGCCAGCGCTTAATCCCCAAACAAGAAGGCAAAGGGCGGGTCGCAGCCATCGAAATATTAATCAATACACCACGCATGGCAGATCTGATTTTTGAAGGTAAAGTGCATGAAATGAAACCCTTGATGGCAGACAGTCGAGAGTTAGGGATGCAAACCTTCGATCAGGCACTATTCGATCATTACGAGAACAACCAAATCAGCTATACCGATGCCTTACGATTTGCCGATGCCGTGAACGACTTGCGCCTACGCATCAAGCTCGACTCTAAACGGTTTGCCACAGAAAAGCCCGATGGCGAAAACAGCACACAGGCAAGTTGGGAGATGGCTTAGTCGCGCATGAGCGCCTACTCTAACATCGGAACTAAGGGCTTGTCTAAATCGCCTTGACGGATGGGCGGTGACACGGCATAGCCCTGAATGCCATCGACACCCATAGCGCTAAGCTGTTGCCAAAGTGCGTTTGTCGATACAAACTCTGCCACGACCAACAAGCCCATACGATGTCCAAACTCGACCAATCCCAGCACCACATTGGCTTTCTTTTCATCTTTCGCCATTGCCTGAATCAACGAACCATCAATCTTGAGTACTTGCGCTTGTAAGCCAGAAATGTGCGTAAAATTAGCATAGCCACTACCAAAATCATCAATCGCAACACCGCAACCCAGTTCACGAAAAGGTGCTAAAGCAGTCAACATTTGCTCGTAAGAGGTAATTTCTTCCGATTCAAGTACTTCCAACGTTAACCGATTGCCGACACCATTCACCCGAACAATATCGTGCAAAATTTGTAAGTGATTCGCGTGCCTAAAATCATCTTCGGATAGGTTTAACGTAAAAAAGGCTTGACGATGCGCAAAAAAGGCACAGGACTTTTTGAACATAATCTGGGTCAGATGCAGATATTCACTCGTATGACGCACGGCATTTAAAAACAACCCTGGTGCAATTAACTGACCCTGATGATCACGCAATCTGAGTAAGCACTCATATTTATCGACCACACCCATTTTCTGATTGTAAATCGGTTGAAAAACAGGTTCGATACGATCTTCGGCTAATGCTTCTCGAACTTTTTCAAGCCATTCTTGCGCTTGCTGATATTTTTGACGCTCGCGCCATGCCGCATCATATTCCAGCACCAGCAGATGCTGCTTTCTGGCGCGATTAATTGCCATTGCTGCCTGAAGCAACAATTGCTCTTCCTCATCAACCTCTTCATCCCACAGCGAAAACCCACCCGAAACCATAACGGGGATTTGTGCACCCCATACAACCAAGTCTTGGCGATTTAAATCTTGTAACAACCATTGCGCACGGGTTTGCCACACGGTGGCATCCGCTGCATCATCGTACAACTGGTAAGCGAACTCTGAACCTGACAATCGGTAAGGGCCAATTAACCCTGGCAGTTGATGGCATTCTTGGCGCAATCGATCAGCGAAAGATCTGAGATAGTCGTCGCCAAAATGAATGCCATACACCTCGTTCAATCGCCCAAATTCTAAAACCTTAACCAAAAGAATACCTTGTGGCGAGTAACTTTGCATATCTTTAAGCAACTTAACGCGATTAGGCAACTGTGTGGTTGTGTCGGTCAGCAATTGCTGCTGTAACGCCAATTCAGCGCCAACATGACTGGTAATATCGTCGAACACAGCAACAAAAAACTGTTTACCTTGATAGATAAAATTTCGTGTACGCACCATAAAGTGGAAGCAGCGATCGTCTTTTTTGATCAGCACACGATAATCTTGTTCTATCGCCATCGCAACCCAATTGGGATGCCGAGTGGTGAAGTACGAATGCCCCAAAGGATCTTGATAGGGCTCGAACAAATCGCAAATACACTGATGCTTTTCTTTAAATTGCACTAAATTATGGTAATTAGGCAAAAAGCGAAACAAGGATTCATTCGCATCGACCATTTCGATTCCGTTGGTTAAAATCGTAATGGCAGGCTGAGCGTCCAATACGGCTCGGATATAAGTGCGCTCATCATTCAACATCAACAAATTGCTTTGCAACTGATGATGTTGCTCGAACAAGCGTTTACTCAGTTCGGTTAGCTTAAAAGACAACAGCCCCATATCTTGACTACTGGTCAGTTGAATCGCTTGACGCTTATCTACCACCAAGTTCGCTAAAAATTGTCTGACTTCGGATAGTGGAACCAATACCAAGCGCCGCATTTGCCAACTTACCAACAGCGCGGTTAGTATCCAAGAACTCAACACCATCAAAAACAACAAATAAGCAGAGGTGTTGCGCTGCGATGTTATTTTAGCAACATTAGGACGCACAGAAATCGTCCATTGCCAAGGCAAAAAAGACTTAGAGACGACCCAATCATCACCCCTAATCGCTTGTGATTCAGCATGATACTGCCAGCTGTGTCCATTCCACAGCCACGACCAACCTTCAGACTGGGAGCGAATGAATAAGGTGCCATCCCAATCTGCAACCATGTTTTTCAACAGCAACATGCTTTCTTCTTCGATGATTGGCTGAATCGCTCGATAACGCGCAGCCTCACCTTGACTGGTTAATAGTTGATATTCAAAACGACCACGCAGCATGGTGTAAACCACTTCGGCTCTGAGCTGTGCACTGGCTAAGCCCGCTTGTCTCGACTGCATTTCAAGTCTTTCATACATGACAATGCCAATCATTACCGCAACCAGTAACAAAACAATCAATACGGGCATGAGGAAAACACGACGCAATGAGCGCAAGTGCAACATCACAAACCCTCTGCCTGTTGCATAAACGTATCAACAAGCTGCATGATGCGCTGCTGATCTGTTTCAAAGCCATAACGATAAGACACATACCACGCCTGACGGTTTTCGGCTTTACCTGCTGTATCGAATGCTTTAACCAATTGCGCTTGCTGTTCTGAACTTACTAAAGCGGGATTAACCACCCATGCAAACCCAGGTAACAAAGGAGAGGATGACAAAGCGCGAAGGGGCAACCAGGAAAAACGATCGAATACCTGAGGCGCAACGATGCCTGCCTGTGTTTCGTCTAACATAACCGATGTAATGGCATTTTGATGACTGCCCGTAAAGCGTCCCTTAACCTGAGACAGACTAACACCTGCTTGCTTTGCCAACATCGCAGCACCCAAAGAACCGCAAGTGGACAGAGGTTGCGTTAAGGCAATATCGGAAGTCGACATAAGCGCTGCTACATTACCTTGGTATTCTTGACGAGAAAACAAAATACACCGATAGTCAGCACGCCCGTCTTGATCTTGCGTCAGTGCAAGAACTTTTGTTTCGGGGCGACGCTGTAATAACGTTCGTAACATTTGTGGACCAATCCATAGCATGGCCACTTTATTGCGCTCAAACTGCGTCAACATTTGTTCGTAATCGGGCTCTAACAGCACAGAAAAAGGCAACTGTGTTTGCTCTGAAAGCCAGTGATTAAATATCTGAAATTCTTTTTCGCGCTCAGAAGAGCGCTCTAACAGTGTTGGTGACCAGTTTAAAGGCTCTTGCGCTTCAACAGAAACCATCGAACCCAACAGGAACAACGAAAATCCAATGGTAAATGATCGGACAGTTAGGAACGGATTGCGGCTCAAAAAGCGGTTTTCTTTCATTTTATGACTTAATTCTGTTAGCCTTTGACTATACAGTAAAACAATAATGAGACATTGTCAAAGGGCATTAGACACGCACATCAATTAAACAGTTATTGATTTCGATCAAGAAATGCGACACGAACCAGCCATACTAAATTCGTATCAGCAAACTACGCAACTGCTTCACTTGATCTCTGAGTGCAGCTGCCGCTTCGAACTGTAGCGCCTTAGCTTTCGCTTGCATTTCTTTTTCGAGTTTGCCGATTTGATGGGCAATGGCATTAGGGTCTGTATTGTAGGTTGCTTGTTCTTCAGCAGCCATCAGCATGCTACTGTCATTGGCAACTTTGTTTTTACGACTGTTGACCTGCTTTTTACCCATCATGCTCGATACATCAATCATGTCTTCGACGCGCTTATTTAATGCTTGCGGTTGTACACCTCGCGCTTCGTTATAAGCGATTTGTTTCGACCGTCGACGTTCGGTTTCTCCCATCGCTTTGCGCATCGATTCGGTGATTTTGTCGGCATACAAAATCACGCGCCCATTGATATTACGCGCTGCGCGTCCGATGGTTTGAATCAGGCTGCGTTCGGAACGCAAAAATCCTTCCTTATCGGCATCTAAAATGGCGACCAGTGCCACTTCGGGAATATCTAAGCCTTCACGCAATAAGTTAATCCCGACCAATACATCGTAGACACCCATGCGTAAATCACGTAGCAACTCTACCCGCTCTACCGTTTCGATATCGGAATGCAAGTAACGCACCCGCACCCCCTGCTCGTTCAGATAATCGGTTAAGTCTTCACTCATCCGCTTGGTCAGGGTCGTGACTAAAATACGCTCGCCGCGCTCGGCAACCGAGCGAATTTCACCGTATAAATCATCCACCTGATGTAAGGCAGGACGCACCTCAATGACAGGATCAAGCAGCCCCGTCGGACGAATCATCTGCTCGGCTGGCGCACCTGAATACTCTAACTCGTATTTGCCAGGGGTTGCCGAGACAAAAATCGTTTGTGGCATCCGTGCCTCAAACTCTTCAAACTTCATCGGGCGATTATCCAATGCCGAGGGCAAACGGAAGCCATAATCGACCAAATTTTCTTTGCGCGAGCGGTCGCCCTTATACATCGCGCCAATTTGCGATACCGTGACATGTGACTCATCAATCACCAACAAACCGTCTTTCGGCAAGTAATCAAATAAGGTGGGAGGTGAATCACCCACTGGTCGTCCCGACAAGTAGCGAGAATAGTTTTCAATGCCGTTGCAATAACCCAATTCAATCATCATTTCCAAATCGAGACGCGTACGCTCTTCTAGCCGTTGCGCCTCGACCAACTTATCGCGCTCGCGGAACCATGCCAAGCGCTCAACAAGCTCGTCTTTAACCGCATCGACCATGCTCAACAATTGCTCATGCGGGGTGACATAATGGCTTTTGGGATAAACGGTCACACGATTGGTTTTCTCTAGTATTTCGCCCGTCAGCGGATCGAACCAACTGATTTTTTCTAATTCATCATCAAAAAAATCGAGACGCACAGCGGCAAATTCCGATTCAGCAGGATAAATTTCGAACACATCACCGCGCACGCGAAAGGTTGCCCGTTCGAGTACCACATCGTTGCGCACATATTGCATGGCGGTGAGCTGTTTCAGTAAAGCGCGTTGGTCGATGCGATCGCCCACACGCGCTTGTAAAATCATCGCTAAATAGGTTTTTGGGTCGCCCAAGCCATAAATTGCCGACACGGTCGCCACGACTAACACATCGCGTCGCTCCATCAACGATTTGGTTGCTGACAGCCGTAATTGGTCGATTTGGGCATTAATGGCGGCATCTTTCGCAATATAAGTATCCGTACTGGGTACGTAAGCTTCTGGCTGATAGTAATCGTAGTAAGAAACGAAATACTCGACGGCATTATTGGGAAAAAACCCTTTAAATTCGCTGTATAACTGAGCGGCAAGGGTTTTATTGGGAGCCATGACCATCGTTGGACGCTGCACTTGCGCCACCACATTGGCGATGCTAAAGGTTTTACCCGTCCCCGTCGCCCCCAACAAGGTTTGATAAACCTCACCATCGTTAATGCCGCGCACCAGTTGCGCAATCGCATCTGGCTGATCGCCCGACGGTTTATAAAGGGAAGAAAGTTGGAAGGGTTTAGACATAGCTTAATTCTTGTATTATGATAATGTTAACCTAATTATTCATTAGTTAATCACAGACGATAATGGGCAATGATGATCATAACATCATGAAAAAATGCGCCACTCAAGCCTTAGGCTTGAATGACGCATCAAATATTTTATTTCGTTAAATCAAGCTTTACTTGATAGTCAGCTGCATTTTTAGGATGCGCTTGGTTTGTAAAGACAGAGCGATCGTTTTTAAGCACAATCACTTCAAAGAAAGGTTTGAAACGTTCTTCTGTAATGCCAAAAGCCTGCATCACTTTACCAAACATCACTTGTTCTTCTGCTTCTGCCTGACCGTCAGATAAAGAAGAGTCAATCAAATTAACCAATAGACACATCTTCTGTGCATCGGTTAATACGGGAGCAGATTCTGCTAAAAAAGCATCTATCGTATTTTTACGTGTGTACTTCAGTGCACGATCAAGCAAGGCTTTATTGTTTGCGCCAACGCCAATGCTACCGCCTTCTTTGGCACCACCTAAAACAGACAGTAAATGACCAATCTCTTCATTATCGAACTCGCCATCTGCACCCATCATGTACAGTAAAGAAGCAGCAAACGCAAAATGCGGTGTCATTTCTTCGCTATCGCCCTTGAACATATCAAATAAACCCATGATTGTTTTCTCCAAACATTATGTAACTCAGCAACTAAAGACGCATCAATTATAACGGACTTAATCACTGCATCATGACATTTTTGCCACAAACAAACTCATCGGGCGACCATCGGCAAGGGTAATCACATCGTCTATCAGAATATCAAAGCCTCTAAAAACATCAGCCAACTCCCCTCCTTTTAATAAAAAGTTGGGGTTTTTAGGACTGCCGAAGGCTTCCGAACCCACCATAAAGGTGTGATAGACGATTACCCCACCGCTTGCCAACAGACGCTTGATGACTGGAAATAAAGGGCGATGTAAATAACGCGCAACGCTAATCAAGTCAAAGCTGCCGTCAGCGAAATCAGCAAAAGGATCTGAACCTGTTTCCAAGTCACGCACTTGTGTTTCGACACTCACCTGTTGGCTTATAGCCAACGCCTGAGCACGGGCAACCGCCGCTGGCTGAACATCTACGCCCATCATCTGCCAAGCATGCATCGCACAATAGACCAAATCTCGCCCCGAACCACAACCAATGTCTAAGCCCTTGCCCGCTTTAATATCATGCAACGACATCAACTCATGCACAAAACGGCTAATTAATGGAGAAGGTTGCCACAAACGTTGGGATTCACCACCAACAGCCCACCGACCCGCCTCCTTAAGTGTGTTAACTGTCACATTATCATCAATAAATCGATCACTGACCGTATAATTTTTACTGACTAAAAACGCCTGTGCAGACGCAACGGAAATCTCATCTCCGAACAAGGTAATGGCTTGAGCCGCGTCTGGCAACTCGTGCATTCGTTGCGCCAATTCATTCGCAGGTAAGTTACATGCACCAGCATGATGCCCTGCCACAAAGTCGGACAGAGATCGGCAGTCGATTAAAATAGGATTGATTGTTTTCATAATTGTTAATTTTAGCATAATCGACCAATATCACAGCGGTGTTGTCTAGCCGAACAGTGTCATTTTCCGATATAATGAACGGTTAGAAAAATGACTTAAAAAACCGCTTACAAAACTTTACTTTAGAGACCGCAAATCATCATGCAACTCGCTACCCGCGTCCTTGCCGTCAAGGAATCACCGACCCTTGTGGTCACTGCTCGTGCCCTAGAACTCAAACGTCAGGGGCGTGACATCATTAGCCTTGGTGCAGGTGAACCTGACTTCCCAACGCCAGCGCATATCCGTCAAGCGGGTATTGATGCGATTAACGCTGGTAAAACGCGTTACACGGCAGTCGATGGCACACCCGACCTGAAAGAAGCGATTGTGGCAAAATTTAAGCGTGAAAATGGCTTAGATTACAGTACAAAGCAAATTCTAGTGTCCTCTGGTGGCAAACAGAGTTTTTATAATCTCTGCCAAGCTTACTTAAACGATGGCGATGAAGTGATTGTTCCTGCGCCCTATTGGGTTTCTTATCCAGATATGGTATTACTTGCTGGCGGCGTGCCTGTCGTGGTTCAGGCTGGTATCGAGCAAGGATTCAAAATCACCCCTGCACAATTAGCAGCAGCGATTACACCAGCAACACGCTTGTTTGTCATTAACAGTCCATCGAACCCAACGGGTGCTGTGTATAGCAAGGCAGAATTGCGTGCGTTGGGTGATGTATTAGCCAATCATCCTAATATTCTGATTGCAACCGATGATATGTACGAGCACATCATTTTGGGTGATACGCCTTTTGCTACTTGGCTGAATGCTTGCCCAGAGATGGTTGAGCGTACAGTCACCCTTAACGGCGTGTCTAAGGCCTACAGCATGACGGGTTGGCGTATTGGTTATTGTGCAGGTCCTTTAGCCTTAATCAACGAAATGAAAAAAGTGCAATCGCAAAGCACCTCTAACCCTTGCTCGATTTCACAAGCAGCAACGGTGGTTGCGCTCAATGGCGACCAAGGTTTTATTGACGATATGGTAACAGCCTTCAAAGCACGCAGTGCATACATCACCCAAACGCTAAATGCAATGTCTGGTATTAAAGCCCTCTCTCCCGATGGTGCTTTTTATAACTTCTTCGATGTACGTGGTGCGATTACTGCGACTGACTGTGCTAATGATACTGAACTCGCAACACGTATTTTAGAAGAAAGCAATTTAGCTTTAGTACCGGGTTCGGCCTTTGGTGCACAAGGCTATATGCGTTTATCGTTTGCCACCAGCATGGCAGAACTCGAAGGCGCTATGGCAAGATTGGCAGCGTTTTTAGCGAAGAATGCGCGTGCTTAAAAACAAGGTTTTGGACTGTGTTTGATGTTAATTTTAATTTATTTCCTGAATTAGAACGAGATTCATACCACAGTCAGCATCAAGAAATATCACAAACGCCTTTTACGTTCATTGATTTGTTTGCAGGCATTGGTGGCTTTCATAGCGCGTTAAAACCGCTTGGTGGTGAGTGCGTCTTTGCTTCTGAGATAGATAAACACGCACGAGAGACCTACAAACTCAATCATGGTATCGGTGATGCTATTTTTAATGATGATATCCGTGCTATCTCGCCCTGCCAAGTACCCGATCATGATTTATTATGCGCTGGCTTCCCTTGTCAGCCTTTTTCTCAGGCGGGCAAAAAGAAAGGCTTTAAGGATGGTGAAAACTCGGAAAGAGGCAACCTTTTTTTTAATATTGTCGATATATTAGAAGCAAAACGTCCCAAAGCCTTTATTTTAGAAAATGTTCGTCACTTGCTCAACCATGACGAGGGTAGAACTTTCGCCACCATTCTAAGTTTCATAAAAGAACTCGATTACGACGTTTCTTACAAAATAATCAAAGCCTCTGATTTTAATGTGCCACAACATAGGGCACGCATCTTTATTGTTGGCTTTGACCGAACAGCGATAGACACAAAAACACCCTTTATCTTTCCTCATCCAATTCCCCTAGTAAAAACGATGTCTGATATTTTTGGCGCGCCATGCGACAAAAATATCGGATTTACCTTGCG
>DZAT01000091.1 GCA_022736205.1 Thiomicrospira cyclica | reverse complement strand
TGTTGGGTGGTGGTTTGTCGGCAGCAGCGATTACGGAAAAAGATAAAGAAGATATTATTTCAGCAGCTGAAATTCAGGCCGACTATTTGGCATTCTCTTTCCCGCGTAGTGCTGAAGATGTAAACGAATGCCGTCGCTTGGCAAACGAAGCGGGCTTGTACGCTTGTATCGTTTCTAAAGTTGAGCGTGCCGAGGCTGTTGAAGACCCAACGCTTGAAGAAATCATTCGAGCTTCTGATGCGGTGATGATTGCGCGTGGTGATTTGGGTGTTGAAATTGGTGATGCGCAATTGCCGGCCATGCAGAAGAAAATCATTAAAATGTCGCGTCATTTGAATAAAATTGCCATTACGGCAACACAAATGATGGAAACGATGATTGATAATGCGATCCCAACGCGTGCGGAAGTATTCGACGTTGCTAACGCGGTTATTGATGGTACTGACGTCGTGATGTTATCGGGCGAAACGGCAACGGGTAAGCATCCGCACATTGTCATTGAGGCGATGAGTCGTATTTGTTTGGAAGCGGAAAAGCAACGTGAAACGCGTATTTCAACGCACCGCATTGATCAGGTGTTTCAAGCAACCGATGAAAGTATTGCCATGGGTGCGATGTATATCGCGAACCATTATAACGTGCGTGCGATTGCCGCATTAACAGAGTCGGGTAGTACGGCATTATTGATGTCACGTATTTCTTCAGGTATTCCTGTTTATGCGATGACACCTCATGCGAAGACACGTCAGAAAGTAACGCTGTATCGTGGTGTTTATCCAATGGCGTTTAGCTATGAAGGCATGGATAGCGATGATGTGGTTCCAAATATGATTACTGAATTGAAGCGCAAAGGCGCGGTTCAAGATGGCGATAAAGTACTCGTTACGCGTGGTAAGCATCGCGGTATTATGGGTGGCACGAATGTGTTATTAATTGTCGAAGTCGGCAAACCTGCATAATTTTTATTTTTGTTAACTAACCGAGAGGGTTTTCTCAGATGGCAATGATTACTTTGCGCGAATTAATGGATTACGCGGCTGAACATAGCTTTGGTATGCCAGCGTTTAACGTCAACAACATGGAGCAAGTACGTGCAATCATGCGCGCTGCGGATAAGTGTAACTCTCCTGTGATTTTGCAGGGTTCTGCTGGTGCGCGTAAGTACGCTGGTGAGCCAATGTTACGTCATTTGATTCAGGGCGCAGTTGAAATGTACCCACACATTCCAGTTGTGATGCACCAAGATCACGGTTCTGACGAAGGCGTTTGCTTGCGTGCGATTCAGTCTGGCTTTACATCAGTCATGATGGACGGTTCTTTGATGGCTGACGGTAAGACACCAGCATCTTACGAGTACAATGCAGGCATTACAGCTTCTGTTGTTAAGATGGCACATGCTTGTGGCGTTTCTGTTGAGGGTGAATTAGGTTGCTTGGGTTCGTTAGAAACAGGCATGATGGGCGAAGAAGATGGTCACGGCGCTGAAGGCGTATTAGACCATTCTTCTTTGTTGACAGATCCAGAAGAAGCTTACCAGTTCGTTAAAGATACCAACGTTGACTGTTTAGCGGTTGCAGTGGGTACTTCTCATGGTGCTTATAAGTTTACTTCTAAGCCATCTGCTGACGTGTTAAAAATTGACCAGATCAAGAAAATCCATGCACGTATCCCAACGACTCACTTAGTGATGCACGGTTCTTCTTCTGTACCAGAAGACTGGTTAGAAATCATCAACAACTACGGTGGCGACATGGGTAACACTTACGGTGTGCCAGTTGAAGCAATCGTTGAAGGTATTAAGTATGGCGTGCGTAAAGTCAACATCGATACTGACTTGCGTATGGCTTCTACAGGTTCTATCCGTAAGCATTTAGCTGAAAATGCGTCTAACTTCGACCCACGTAAGTTCTACAAAGCAGCTGAAGATGCGATGATGGGCATCTGTGTGGCACGTTTCGAAGCTTTCGGTTGTGCGGGTCATGCTTCTAAAATCAAGGCAATTGGTTTAGAAGAGATGCAGGCACGTTACCTTTCTGGTGCTTTGAATCAGAAAGTTTAATCATTCCTGTTACGGTGTGATTTGACACGAAAAACCCTGTCCTTGTGGCAGGGTTTTTGTTTTTAAGATAAGCTAATCCTTGTTTACCAAGTTGCTGGAGATTCAATATGAATAAACTAAAAGGCTTTTTGTTTGCCTTACTAACCATGATGGCTTTTTCTGTGTTTGCAGCCCCTGCAAAAGTGGTGTATCACGTCGATTTTAATGATGTGACGCGTTATTCGGCAACGCTCACATCGGTCAATAACTTATTAAATGCCTACGAAGGTGATTTGCGCGATTACGAAGTCAGTATTGTGTTTGTAGGGCAGGGTATTCGCTTTGTTACCGATGATGTGTTAAAAGGAACGCCCTACGTTGCGGATAAGGCGTTATTGGATCGTCGTGCTGAGTTAAAAGGGCGGTTAGATACACTGATTAAGATTAAAGGCGTTAAAGCGGTGTTGTGTGATAAAACACGTGATGAAATCGCCCTGGATAAAGCCAAATTGTACGAGGGCGTGAGCTTGACTCCGTCGGGTGTTGTTACCATTGCCGACCTGCAAATGCAGGGTTACGCTTACTTGAAAATTCAGTAATGGATGTCGCTAAAACATGCATAGACCTATTTTAGGGCGCATTACCCGTGCTGCTACCTTGCGTCAGTTACAAGTATTTGAAGCGATTGCGCGCTTAGGAAGCTTTACGCGTGTTGCTGAGGAGATGCATCTAACGCAACCCACCATTTCGATGCAGGTTAAAAAGCTGGCAGAGGCGGTTGATTTGCCATTGACTGAGCAGGTTGGTAAAGAGATTTATCTAACCGATGCAGGGCATGAGCTGGCTGCTGTCTGCCGCGAGGTGTTGGGTTCTTTTGAACGGTTAGAAGAGCGCATTAACCAGCTAAAAGGCCTCGAAGGGGGACGTGTTCGTTTAGCGGTGATTTCGACCGCGCAGTACTTTTTGCCGCAAGTGATGCAGTCTTTTTTAGCACAGCATCCTAATATCAATATTATTATGGAAGTGGTGAATAAAGAGCATTTGCTGGAGCGTATGGCTGAAAACCAAGATGATCTGTATGTGTTGGGTCAGCCGCCAGAAGGTGCGCCTGTGGTATCAGAGCGTTTGGCGGTGAATCCTTTGGTGTTTGTTGCCCCGCGTGGGCTTGAGCTGCCTGAAGATCGGGTCTTGACCGTTGAGGATTTGAAAAGCGTTCCGTTTCTCATGCGCGAACCTGGGTCGGGTATTCGTGATCAGATTGAGCAGGTGTTTGCTGAAATGGGGTACAAACCCAATGTTAGGATGATTTTAGGCTCGAATGAGGCGATTCGTATGGGCGTTATTTCGGGTTTGGGTATTTCGGTTGTCTCTATGCATACGGTGCGCGAGGAGTTGCGTCGTAAGGAGCTGCGGATGTTGCCTGTTAAAGGATTTCCGATTGAGCGGCATTGGTATTTGGCTTGGTCGAAAGGGAAGCGTTTGTCTTTGTCAGCTACGCGTTTCATGGAAACGCTGCGCATGGAGTCATTAGTTTTGGATGCAGAAATTAAGCCGTTATTGGCAAAGGCAAAGAAGCAGAAAAGTTAAGTCAGTTTGTAGAAAACATGCAAATGGGATCATGCCTGATTTAAGACGATCATCCTTCCACACAATATTTTACGTCTAACACGGCATCCAAGGCTTCGATTTTATCCATTAACGCTAACCAGTCTTGGTCGATGGTCAGTGATAGCTCCAAATGAATGCGCGTTTGTTTTGTTTGTGTTGTGGGGCTGGTGTGGAAATGCCCGATGCGAATGCCTTCTTTCGTTAAGCAAGTGACTAAATCGGCAAGCAGGTTGTCTCGTTCGATGGCGGTAATATCCAAGCAAAGCTGCGTTTCTGGGCTAGTGTCATTGCCCCAACGTACACGAATGAGTCGCTGCTGGCTGTTGGGCGACAAGGCTAAGACATCGGGGCAATCTTGACGATGAATTTTTAAGCCGTGATTGCGCGTAAGCAATCCGATAATAGCGTTGCTAGGTTCGGGATGGCAGCATTGCGCCAGATGTGCGCTGGCTTTGCCAATACCAGGAATAAAAATTTCGGGTGCTTTATTGAGTGGTGTTGCTTCGTTGGCTTTGGGCGTTTCGATGCGTGGATGTAAATAGTCTTGTACCGCTTTCGAAAGTTGTTCGCTGCTAATCTTGCCTTGTCCAATGCGAAGCGCCAGTGCTTTTTCGTTTTCGAACTTGAGGCGTTCGAGCAAAAACGGCGTAAATTCGTTGCTCAGGCGGAAGCGATGGCGTAAGCGGTCAAGCTGGTTTTTACCTTCGATAAAGTGGGCATCGGCATTTTGACGATTAAAGAAATTGCGTACTTTATTGCGAGCGCGATTGGTCGCTAAAAAATGTCCTGATAGCCATTTTAAGCTAGGCAAGCCATTTTTCTGGCTGAGGATTTCTACGCGGTCGCCATTGGTAAGCGGTTCATCGAGCGGTTTTATTTTGCCGTTCACGATTGCCCCTCGGCAAGCATGACCTAAATCCGTGTGCACCGTGTAAGCAAAATCGAGTGCCGTTGCACCTTGTGTGAGTCGTAACAAATCACCTTTGGGGGTGAGGGCGACAATATGTTTGCCTTCGAGTTCTTTTTCCCATGCTTCGAAGCTTAACGCATCTAACTCGCCCGATAAGCTGTTGCGCAAATTGCTCACCAAGTTGGCGAGTGCTGTGTCTTGTTCGCTGCCTTCTTTGTAGCGCCAGTGGGCGGCAACGCCTTCTTCTGCCAGTTGGTGCATGGTGTGGGTGCGAATTTGTACTTCGACAGGCCAGCCTTTTTCGCCCAATAAAATGGTATGAATACTTTGGTAGCCATTCGGTTTAGGTCGTGCAATATAATCGTCGAACTCGCCTAAAATCGGCAGGTAGTGCTGATGCAAAATACCCAAAACCCGATAACAGTCCTCAATGCTGTGTGTCAGAATACGCAAAGCGTGCAAATCGTAAAGCTGCTCGAAAGCGAAGGATTTGCGCTGCATTTTTTTGTAAATGCTGTAAATGTGCTTAGGGCGACCATAGATTTGACAGTCGAGCTTTTCGGCTTGCATATACTGCTGAATCTGCTCAGTCGTGCGGCTAATGAAGGCTTCGCGTTCTGAACGTTTACTGGCTAGGGCTTTGGCAATACTGGCGTAGGTGTCGGGTTTGGCAAGACGAAAGGCGATGTCTTCCATCTCCCATTTCCAAGTCGATAAGCCCAAACGGTTAGCGATGGGGGCATAGAGTGATTGGGTGAGTAGCGCAAGTTGTTGTTGTTCATCGGGCGCTAAGGCTTTGAACTGACGCAATTGTGTCAGATGGCTCGCTAGCGCACTCAGCAGTACCAAGGGTGAAGCCAACAGAGATAGCAGCATTCGACGAAAGTCTTCCCATTGTTCGGGACTTTCGGGTAAGTGTTCTGCTAAGTGTTGACGATGTTTTTCCCAGCGCAGTAGTTTTTGACGCAAGCGCGTTTCACTGGTTTCACAGGCTTTGTTGTCTTGCCAATCTTCTAGCAGGCGCAATAAGCTGTCAGGCGCTGGCAATTCGCGTAGCAAGGGCAGTGCAGCAGCAAGGTCGGTTGGCAAGTTATCTGAATAAGTGTTCATGATTTGCATTATAATTCACCAGCTTGCTTTGTTGTTGCTTGTTGCCCTCTAAAGCACTTAATTTTAGCCTGCAGAAGATATTGACTTTTTAAAGGAAACATTATGTCTCTTACCCTTGCTACCCTACTTAAAGACAGTGATTACAAGCTCACGC
>DZAT01000032.1 GCA_022736205.1 Thiomicrospira cyclica | reverse complement strand
CGTGCTCTAAATCCAGATAGAGTTGACGCGAAACACCAAAAAACAAACTACCTTGTAGCTCAAAAATAACCGCAGATGCCCCTTTCTGCTCTAATAGCTTCATATCTTCTTCGGGACGATACCAACTTGATGAACGTTGCGTTAAAAACGACTTACGACGAATAACGGTACCGCCCACTTGCTCGCGTAAAAACAATAAAATAGATAAAACGACACCCGTTGCCGATGCAGCAATCAAACCGAAAGACAAGGCAACAACAACGACGGAAACCACCACCACAAAATCAAATACCGTCGCACGCGAGGTGATTAACTTTAGCGAACTTAAGTCAATCATGCGCACACCAATAACAATCAACACAGCTGCCAAGGTTGCTTTAGGTAGCCATGCCAACAAACCAATCAAAACGACCAACCCGAGCAGAGACAAAACAGCAGCGACCATTGCAGCATAACGGGTCTGCGCACCACTACTAATATTGACTAAAGTCGCTCCCATTGTTCCAGCGCCTGGAACACCTCCGACCGAAGCAGAAGCGATGTTCGCAAGCCCTTGCGCCACCAACTCTTGGTTAGCATCAGGCGCTGAATGCGTGATTTGCTCCGTCACAATACCTGTTTTAAGGGAGTCAATAGACAGCAATGCTGCTAACGTCAATGCAGTACCAAACAAAGCAGCCACTTGACCCAAAGTTACTTGACCCAAATCCAGCCACCGAGAAGATAACACATCCACATAACCCGCACCAGACACGCCTAAGTGTCCGAGAACGAGTTTATTACCTTCAATCTGCTGCAGCTCTGGCAACCACAAACTGAGCACCCAATAAGTGATTAAACCCAAAAGGATACCGACAATCGTACTGGGAATAAAGGTGATAAAACGCCCTGCAAACCCCATACCCAATGCCGTCGCTAAACCAACCACAATGGCAGGTATCGCCCACGACTCTGGCGCAAGCATGACAGCAAATGCCGACTGTCCGGCAGAGACACCTAAAAAAGGCACCAACTGACTAAAAATAATAATTAAGCCAACGGCAGTCATATAACCACTGACGACCGTATGTGGCAAATACTTAACCAAACTACCGATGCGCGTAAAACCAATCAGAACCTGAAAAAGTCCTGTTAGCACACCTAACAACATCATCAATAAAATAACGGTTTCAGGAGGTGTTCCTCTATGTACCATATCGATGGCAAAGGCACTCATTAGCGCCGTTGCTGGGGCGCAAGGCGCGGTTACTAATCGGTCAGTTCCCCCTAAAATGGGCGCAATAATGCCCAACGCAACAGCACCCAATACACCAGCAAAAGCACCTAATCCTGCATATTCAGCACCGATTGCAGCATAAACTGTTACCCCAAAGGCAACAGAAGCTGGCAACACAACCAACATCACGGCTAAACCAGCCCAAGCATCACCTGCAATTTTCACTCAAAACATTCCTAAATAAGACGATCCAAGTTCATCAAAATAGCGACGCTTGCATCAAAACAGCCTTCACAGGCGCAAAACTTCGACGATGCTCAGGTAAAGCGCCATGCGCTTTTAAAGCAACAAAATGCGCCGCCGTTGGATAACCTTTGTGCTTATCAAAACCATAAAGCGGAAAGTGTTTATGTAACCGATCCATTTGCGCATCGCGCTCAACCTTTGCCAAAATAGACGCGGCACTAATGGCTGGAACGGTTAAATCGCCCTTCACAATCGCTTCGCATGCCATGCTTAACCCCTTAGGGCAACGATTACCATCAACCCAAACGCCACTGGGCACAATCGACAAGCCTTCAACCGCACGACGCATTGCCAACAAGCTCGCTTGCAAAATATTAAGCTCGTCAATTTCACAGGCAGAGGCTTCTGCCACACACCAAGCCAATGCTTGCTCACGAATTGCTGACGCAAGATAATCCCGTTTTTTAGCGGTCAGTTTTTTAGAGTCAGTTAGAAACGGCAAATCGTAATGATCAGGCAATATCACTGCAGCCGTCACAACCGAACCGATCAAAGGACCTCGACCAACCTCATCCACACCTGCCCACATAACGGGTACTCCTAAAAATCCGATAAAGCCGCGCGAACATCCACACGCTCACGCCACCAAGCCAACACGTGATTGACGGCAGATTGCGCTGCATTCAACCGCAACTGCCGATGGATCTCGCCAAATGCAGACAGTTGTGCTTGACGCTCAGATGAACCAACAGAGAACAGGGGCAACACAGCCGCGACTAAGGCTTCTGGTGTTGCATCATCTTGCAATAACTCAGGCACTAATGCTCGGTTAGCGATCACATTTGGCAACGCCACCCATTGTGTCTGACGTAACGCATTCATAATTAAAAACGACAACCAATGTAAACGATAAGCGACGACCATCGGCGTATGACATAAAGCCGTTTCGAGTGTTGCTGTACCCGACGCAACTAGGGCAACATCGGCTGCTGTTAGCACCCTGCTTGCCCCCTCGCTTGCCAATACCCAACGAATCGGCAAATCGCCAGCAGTTGCTTGCAAGGTTTGTTTCATGCGCTCGTGTAAGCAAGGAACCATAACGACCAAATCAGGATACTTAACCAGCAACAAACCTAATGTCTGCCAAAATAAAGGAGCGTTGTACTGCCACTCGCCTTTGCGAGAGCCTGGCAAAATAGCCAACACTCGATCAGATTCAGACAAACCCAACGCAGCGCGTGCCTCCGTTTTATTCGGCACTAACAGCAAGCGATCAGCCAACGGATGCCCGACCGTTGCCGCTGGCAAGTCATGCACTAAGAAATAAGGCGGTTCGAAAGGAAACAGACACAGTAGGCCATCGGTTTGCATGGCAATACGTTCAGCACGTTTTGGTCGCCATGCCCACACGGTCGGAGCAACAAAGTGATAACAAGGAATATTCAGCCGCTTCATTGCCGCTTCTATGGGCAAGTTAAAGTCAGGACCATCAATACCTAATACCAAATCAGGTTTAAGATCGGCAAGGTAATGAATGATAGATGTTTGAAGGCGCTTTAGTCGTCGGTACTGCTTAAGCACTTCCCACAAGCCCATCACCGACACATCTTCCATCTGCCAAAGCGCTTTGACGCCAGCAGCCCGCATCAAGGGACCCGCCATACCAACAAGGTGAACATTCGGATCCTGTGCTAACCAATGCTGAGCAACGGCTGCGCCTAAAGCATCAGCTGACGGCTCGGCTGCTAACAGCACCACACAACGCGGATTAACGAATAATGCCACGGGTCGCTGATTGAAGGAATGCAATTAAAGGCTGCAACACATCCGTCGGATCATCTTGCGCCAACATCGCTAAAATGGCACTTTCAAGTGGTGTGCTAGAGCGATATAGCGTACGATAAGCTCGCTTAATCAACGTGATCTCATCGGCAGAAAAACCACGACGTTTTAATCCTTCGCTGTTAATGCCATGAGGTCGAGCCAAGTTACCCGATACCGTCACAAAGGTCGGTACATCTTGGTTAATCACACTGCCCATACCGCAAAAGCTATGCGCTCCAATACGACAGAACTGATGTACTAACGTGTAACCACCTAAAATCGCATGATCCTCGACAGTCACATGACCTGCAAGCGCAACGGCATTCGCAAAAATGGTATCGTTACCGATAATACAATCATGTGCGATATGCACACCCGCCATAATCCAATTACGATCACCAATAACTGTCTCGCCACGATCTTGGGTTGTACCGCGATTTAGCGTGACATTTTCACGGATGGTGTTGTCATCTCCGATAATTAAGCGTGTTGGCTCATCGCGATACTTTTTATCTTGAGGTGCTGCCCCGACTGAAGCAAACTGAAAAATTTTGTTTCGCTTACCAATCTGAGTTGGACCTTCAATCACAACGTGAGGTGCAATTTCGCACCCTTCATCAATTTGCACACCCGCACCAACAACCGAGAAAGCACCGACGCGAACGTCTGGCGCTAATTCTGCTTTCGGGTCGATAATGGCAGTTGAATGGATCAAGCGACTTCCCTCTCCGCACACATCAACTCAGCGCTGGCAATCAGCTTCCCTTCCACATGAGTCTCTGCCTTAAACTTCCAGACACCACGCTTGGTAGAAATCACGTTAACGGTGAAGTCCAAACGATCACCAGGGAAAGTAGGTTGACGAAAGCGGCAATTATCAACACCAACAAGATAATAAATCGAGTTACTGTCGGGCTTTTTTTCACTCGACTTGAATGCCAAAATCCCTGTCGCCTGCGCCATGGCTTCGATAATCATCACACCAGGCATAATCGGATGATTGGGAAAATGTCCTGTAAACTGCGGCTCGTTGAAAGTTACATTTTTATAGCCTTTCAAGTATTCCATTTCTTTAAGCTCGGTAACACGATCAATGAGCAAAAACGGGTAACGGTGTGGTAAATATTGGAAAATATCTTCAATTCGCATCAACATGTTGTTTGAAACCTTCTTTTTAGCGTTCTATTGTTTATTTTATTCAGCGTCTATTCTAATCGTTAATTAACGCTTGTGCATCTTCAAAAGCGCGTTCCTGCTGTTTTTCTAAAGCTCGCAAGCGCTTTGCCATGGCATCGAGCTGACGAAAACGCGCTGCGTTGCGCCGCCAACTGGCATAATGATCTTGAGGAACAGCACCAGAATAAATACCCGCCTGATGCAAATCATGACTAATCATGGTCATCGCTGTAATATGAACATCATCCACAATCGTCAAATGACCTGCAATACCTACTTTGCCTGCTATTGTGCAACGCGCCCCAACGCGCGTGCTACCTGCAATTGCGCCATGAGCCGCCATTGCCGTATGTGCGCCAATGCGTACGTTATGCGCAATTTGAATCAGGTTGTCGAGTTTAACCCCATCTTCAATCATCGTATCATCAATCGCACCACGATCAATACAAACATTAGCGCCAATAGACACATCGTTACCAATCACAACACGCCCCACTTGCGGGATTTTAACCCAAGCGACACCGTCTTTTGCCCAACCGAAGCCTTCAGAGCCGATGACACTTCCTGATTCAACCACGACGCGATCACCTAAAACACAATCATGTAGAATCGTTACATTAGCACCCAGACGACACATCTGCCCGATGACAACACCATCATCAACAACACAACCCGCGCCAATAACGGTGTTCTCTCCAATACAAACACGAGCACCAATCGTTACATTAGCAGCGACAACAACGCCTGATGCAAGTTGTGCGCTCGAATCAACAACAGCTGTCTGGTGAATACCTTGGGGCTGTAACGTCCGTGGGTGCAACAATGCAGCGGCTTTGGCATATGTAAGATAGGGGTTTTTGACAATCAATGCATTACCACACCAACACTCAGAATCAGCTTGAGTCAAAATGACGACGCCAGCATGGCTGCTGGCGAGTTGATGCGCATATTTGCGATTCGACAAAAAAGACAGCGCCATCTCATCAGCAGTTATCAAAGTGGCGACATGATCAACCTCCTTGGCAGGATCGCCACGGAGCAGAGCACCCAAATAACTGGCTAATTCATCTAAACGCAAACGGGACACAGTTCTATGGCTTATTCAAGTTTTTACGTTTATCTGCTTCGCCTGCTAAGTAATTTAATACCGTAGCAGTAATGTCGATGGTTTCACGTGTATAAGCAATACCATCATAGAGGACTAAGTCGTAACCTTCTTTCTCGCCAACCGTTTTAATCGCCACATTGACTAAATCTTGTAGCTTAGACAGTTCTTCGTTACGACGAATATTCAGCAACTCTTGCACATCATTACGACGGCGTTGTAAATCGCGCTTCTTCATCACGATATCACGCTCTTTCGCTTCGCGTTGCGCTTCACTCATTACCGACTTATTTTTTTCGTAGTCTTTCGCTAACTTTTCGATTTCTTCATTGAGCTTATTGAGTTCGCGCTGTTGAGGCGCAAACTCACGCTCAAGCGCAGCAGAAGCATCTTTTGCCTGCGGTGCTTGATCTAAAAGCTTCGCAACGTTTACCACGCGAACCTTTACTTCATCCGCCATAACGGGAGCCGACAATACAGCAGCCAAAGCCGCTATTCCTAACCAACGCAAGCTGTGCGAACGCATCTTGTTATTTCCTTTACTCAAACAAAAACCAATATTAGCCATTAAAAAGGCACACCAATTGTAAACTGAAACTCTTGTGTCCTATCGTCGACCTTAGCATTCAGCGGTTTAGCATAACTAAATGTTAGCGGTCCAATAGGGGTAATCCAAGAAAAACCCAGACCCGATGACAATCTTAACTCATCTGCTTTAAATTTGTCATAGTCAGAGAACACATTTCCGCCATCAAAGAACCAACTCAAGCGCATATTACTGCTTTCTTCGATAAACCAAGGACGGAAGTTCAGCGCTGCCGATGCAACCGCTAAGAAGTCGCCGCCCGTTGCTCGCTGACTACCATCGGTAGCAAGGGTATATTTATTACCCAGACTATAGCTTTCATAACCACGAACCGTCTGAATACCACCCGCATAATACCGTTTAAAGAACGGCAAACCGTAACCATCCAAATTACCATAACCCTTACCATAACCTAGTGTTCCCGTTAAGCTAACCGTGGTACGTTCCGTCACAGGCAAATAAAACTTTTGCTGCACATCTAGTTGGTAATAGGTCAAATCACCGACAGGCGTTGAAACAGATAAGCCGCTCGAATGATACATGCCCTTGTTGGGGAAATAAAACTCATCGCGGGTATCATGAACAAAGCTGGTTTTTAATGACACATCGTTAAACTGACTGCCATTACGATAAAACTTATCATATTGTTTAACAATCATCGGATCATTAACAAAAGCGGTTGATAAAGGATTACTTGAATAATTTAACGCATCACCAAAACCAGGCGTAATCTCAATACCGCTAGCATCTCGATAAACACCAGCAGCATCATATGATCCTAAATTGTTTCCTTGAAAAACTAACGACAGACGTTCCGCTTGTATCCCAAAGTTCAAGCGATCCTCTTCCGACAAGGGAATACCATAACTGGTTCTTGCACCAACGGTATTGGTACTATAAGGTGCTAAATATAAGTAAGCGGCATCAATCTCTCGCCAAAACACACCCGCAGTCAAACTATCGCCATCGGGCGTATAGTAAGGATTGGTGACACTGATATCGTAATTTTTACGCGCCGACGATGAACTAATACTAAAAGTGGCGTTATTACCCGTACCAAAAATATTGCGCTCCGACAAACTAAAGCCCAACAACATATTTTCGACCTGAGAATAACCAATAGACGCTGTAATTGCGCCAGTAGGCATTTCTTCGACTTTCACAATCAAGTCAACTTGATCGCTACCAACGCGCTTGGTTTCAATATCGACGCTCTTAAAGAAACCCAAACGCTTTAACCGTGCTTGTGATTGACGCACAGCTGCCAAATTATAAGGCGCTGCTTCAAACTGACGCATATCACGACGAATGACGTGGTCACGCGTACGATTGTTACCCTTTACTTCGATACGACGCACATATGCACGGTTCTTAGGAGCAACATCCAGACTGATTTGTACCGTGCCTTTCGCTTTATCTAAGGCTGTTTTTGGCTCAACTTCGGCAAAGGCATAACCTTGTTCAGACAAGCTGTCTTTAATAGCATTAACTGAGTCCATAATCTTATTACGAGCAAAGTCTTCACCCGTTTTAAATTTCAATAGTCCATTGAGCTTTTCATCAGTCAGAACTTTAGTGCCTGCAAAGCTCACCGTTTCAATGGTGTACTTGCGACCTTCTTCCACATTAATGCCCACATACACACGCGTTTTATCGGAAGAAATGCTGACTTGAGAAGAAAGAATGCGAAAATCAGCATAGCCGCGATCCATGTAATAAGAGCGCAAGGTTTCTAAATCGGCTTGTAGCTTAGTACGCGCATATTGATCGGCATCGGTTAACCACGACCACATCGTTGGTTCAGACAGAGACAATTGTTTTGCCAAGCGCTCATCATCAAAGGCTTTATTACCAACAAAGTTAATTTTAGTAATGCGAGCCAACTCACCTTCTTGCACCTTAATGGTTAAGTTAACGCGATTACGTTCAAGCTGCTCAACTTTAGGCTCAACGATCGTGGCATAGTAACCTTGGTTTTGATAACGCATACGCACATCTTGTGCGATGCGCTCCATATCGTTATCGTTAAGAATGCGTCCTTTTTTAATGCCCATCACTTCAATCGCTTGCAGTAACTCTTCCTCTTTAATGAGTTTAGAACCTTCCAGCTTAATTTCTGCAATTGATGGACGCTCTACGACATTAATTTTTAAAACGCCACCTTCTTGCGCCACACGCACATCACGAAAGAACCCTGTCGCAAACAATGATTTGATGACTTGACGGACTTGAATCGCTGATAAGGCTTGCCCCTCTTTCACGCTAATATAACTCAATGCCGTTTCTTTGGTAACACGCTCTAAGCCATTAAATTCAACCTGCTGCACAACACCTGCAGCCAACGATTGTCCCGCTACTAACAACAACGCAAATGCGCCAAAACGAATCTTACTTAACACTATTAGCCCCCAAACAGGCGATTTAAATCACTACCAATTGCCAATAGCGTCAACGCTGCTATCAGCACAATTCCTATTTTTTGCCAAACCAGCATAACCGACTCTGGCAGAGCACGACCGCGCACCCACTCTAATGCATACAATACCAAATGCCCACCATCAAGCAGTGGCAAAGGCAACAAGTTTAACACGCCAAGGCTCAGGCTCAATAGGGCTAAAAACTGAATAAAGCGAATTGCGCCCATTTCAAGGCTCGAACCTGCCGCTTGTGCAATGCCAATTGGCCCAGACAACTGCTCCATACCCGACTGACCCGTCAATAGACGCCCAATCGCCTGCCAAGTCAATACGGTCATATCCCATAACTTAATGGGAGCAACCCACATCGCATCCCAAACAGAGAGACCTGACACAGCAAACAACTTTTCTTGCCAGTCTGCTGGCAATAGTGGACGAACACCCAAAAACCCTTGAAGCTTACCATCGCTCAAGGTTCGAGCTGCAACCGTTGCATTCAGTGTCAATAACTGCTCATGACGCTGAACAAGCAGTATAATGGATTCGTTCGGATGTGCTTTAATCCACTCCGACAAGTCTGCAAATCCATCAACCTGCATGCCGTTCAGCTGCTTAACCTCATCACCGACAATCAAACCCGCTTTGGCTGCTGCACTATTGGCTTCAACATCGGCAATAATCGCTGGCAACGGTGGCATAGCAGGCGCAATCCCCCACAAACTGAGCTGCTCTTTAGGATTCGACCATGCCAATTCGCGCCAGCGAGCAACAGGAACTGTCACCTCGCGAGCATGACCGTCCCATGTTTGCAATGAAAAGCGCAAAACATCTGACTGCGGAATTTGACGCAACAACTGCACAGGCAACTGTTCGAACTGTTCAATCACAACATCATTAATTGCTGTGACTTGAAAAACATCATGACCAGAAACCTCTGCCCAAGGCGTATTGCCTTTCCCAGCTGCAAGCCAAGCTTTAGGTGCTTGCACACCAGCAACCAGCACCAGTGTCATCAAAAACCAAGCAAGCAGGATATTCACCCAAGGACCTGCAAACACAACTAAAGCTCGCGCCCACAATGGCTGCACATTAAAGGTTTTGTGCACAAGCGCTGGTGCGACATCGTGCTCTTTTGGATCGGCAAACATGACATAACCACCCAATGGCAGCCAACCAAGACGATAATCAACATCTCCGATGCGTTTTGACCAAAGCGCAGCACCCATGCCAATCGAAAAGCGAACAACAGGCATACCTAAACGGCGAGCCGTATAAAAATGCCCCCACTCATGAACCGATACAACCAATAATAAGGCGATCAAAAAACCAATAATAGAGAGCATCTAAATAACCCACTGCCATAGCAACCAAAACAAAGGCAACGCCAGCAACAAGGCATCAAAGCGATCCAACCAACCACCATGACCTGGCAGCATCTGACTGCTATCCTTAACGCCCATCTGACGTTTTAAGGCTGACTCAAACAAATCGCCAAAAACAGACAGAAAGGCGACCACAGCAACAATCGCAACTAGGGCAATCATCGACAACCCCGTATTCAATGCCACGATGGCAGCAAAAACAACCGCTAAACCAACGCCGCCATAAACCCCTTCCCATGTTTTGCCTGGACTGACCTTAACAGCGAGTTTGTGCTTGCCAAAACGTCTGCCCGAAAAATAAGCACCCGTATCGGTAATCCATACCAGCGACAAGGCAAACAACAGCCACCAAACCCCAAGCGCCTGAAAGACCGCACTAAACACAAGAGAAAAATTGACCAACCAAAACAGCCCAAACAAACGCATCCAGCGCTGCCAACCATCAGACCAAACACCATTTTGTGCAAAGCGTAATACAGCAGCCACACTTAAGGCTGTCAGGGATATTGTTGCTATTTGCCAAGATAAAGACTGGGTCAACTCTGGTAAAAAAACCAAGCTGTAACCGAACAACAACACACTCAGCCAAGCGTAAAGTAACCGTTCCAATGAGCGCATCCAGCCAGTCAGACCAGCCCATTCATATGCCATTAAAGCAAGAACAACGACAACCAACAAATCGACCCATTCAGAGGGCAATACAAACAGAAAGCCAACACCGACCATCAACAAAACCAAAGCCGTTATAACACGTTGTTTAAGCACTTGGCTTCTCTCCTACAATTTGATCGCCTGTCATACCAAAACGACGTTGACGCTTAGCAAAGTCAGCAATAGCCTCATCAAGATGTTCACCATCAAAACTTGGCCACAAGGCATCGGTGAAATAAAATTCGGCGTATGCCAATTGCCAAAGTAGAAAATTGCTAATGCGCTTTTCACCGCCCGTACGAATGAGCAAATCAGGTTCAGGCAAGTCAGCCAAGGCTAAATAGGGAGATAAATCGGACTCTGTCAGAACAGACAAAGGGGTGTCTGGGTGCGCAAGCGACCAATCTTGCACAGCCTTAACCATATCCCAGCGACCACCGTAATTCGCTGCAATGGTTAGTGTTAGCCCATCATTGGTCGCTGTTTTGGCTTCGGCATCGCTGATTTTCTGTTGAATATCGCTAGAAAAACGATTGCGCTCGCCAATGACGCGCAATCGCACATTACTTTCGTGCAATTTAGCAACTTCTCGTACCAACGCCCAACCGAAAATATCCATCAGTTTAGAAACTTCTTCGGGTGGTCTACGCCAATTTTCGGTCGAAAAAGCAAACAAGGTTAACGCGTCAACCCCGCGCTCGCGACAACGCGCGACAACCTTGCGAACCGCAGCCAAACCACGCTCATGACCGACAAAACGTGGCAGACTACGAGACTTAGCCCAACGACCATTACCATCCATAATAATGGCAATATGACGTGGAATAATTGGCGCAAGACTCTTCATTAAACTTGCATCAAGTCTTTTTCTTTCACGACTAACGCAGCTTCGACATCAGCAATTGCCTTATCCGTCATTTTTTGCATATCATCGTTCGCTTTACGCTCATCGTCTTCAGAAATATCTTTTTCTTTAAGTAACTTAGCGATATGCTGATTGGCATCTCGTCTAACATTGCGCACAGCAACACGCGCATTTTCAGCCTCTGCTTTTGCTTGCTTAATCATATCCTTACGTGTTTCTTCGGTTAGGGCAGGCAAAGGAATACGAATATCACCACCCGATGATGATGGATTCAAACCTAAGTTTGCTTTAATAATCGCCTTCTCAATCGCTGGCAGCATATTCTTTTCCCAAGGCGTTACTTTGAGCGTACGCGCATCTTCGACACCAATATTCGCCACTTGACTAATCGGCGTAGGATTACCGTAATAATCAACCTGAACAGGATCTAACACACTCGGATGAGCACGCCCCGTGCGAATACGTAACAACTGGCTATCTAATGACGATAATGCCTTCTCCATACGCGACTGCGCATCTTTTTTCACATCATTGATCACTTTTCTTCTCCTGACTGACTAAAGTGCCCACATCTTCGCCACGCACAATGGCTGCAAGTGCACCTTCGCTAAACATATCAAACACACGAATGGGAATCCCATTTTCTTGGCACAAGACAAACGCTGCGGTATCCATAATCGCTAAATTTTTATCGAGCGCTTCACGGTAGGTTAGCTGCGAATAACGTGTTGCTGTTGGGTCTTTTTTAGGATCGGCAGTATAAATACCATCGACCTTAGTGGCTTTAAGCACCAAATCACACGACAACTCAGCAGCACGCAACGCAGCGGCTGTATCGGTCGTAAAGTAAGGTGAACCCGTACCACCTGGCAAAATAACAACCTCACCACGCGCTAGCGCCTGACGCGCTTCAAACGCATTGAAAGCAGGCACAACACCAGATGCTTCAACACCCGAATAAATGGAAACAGGAACACCTAAACTGGATAAGGTATCCCGCAACGCAAGACCATTCATCATGGTTGCCAGCATGCCCATTTGATCGGCTGTGGCACGATGAATACCCTCACCCACCGACGATGCACCACGAAATAAGTTACCACCACCCACCACAATAGCGATTTGCACGCCCTGTGATGCCAGCTGTGCCACTTGACGACAAACCCCGAGGAGAACCTCGGGGTTGTAACCAAAACCAGCACTGCCTGCAAGCGCCTCACCACTAAATTTTAGCAGGATACGTTGAGCTGTGTCTTTCATGGATCATTTTCCCTGCATGGCAGCTGCAGTCGCAGCAACTTCAGCAGCGAAGTCTGTTACTTCTTTAACAACGCCTTCGCCCACTTCTAGACGAATGAAGCTATTGACGGTCGCGCTGCTTGCTTTCAGCAACTGTGCAACCGTTTGATCTGGGTTTTTAACGAAAGGCTGACTTAACAAGGTCACATCTTCCATAAACTTACGAATCGCACCTTCAACCATTTTTTCAACGATATTCGCTGGCTTGCCACTTTCATCGGCTTTTGCCTGAGCAATCGCACGTTCACGATCAATCGTCTCGACTGCGACACCAGACGCATCAACAGCTAAAGGCTTGCTGGCTGCAACGTGCATTGCTAAGTCTTTACCCAATTCTTCTGTGCCTGCATCTAAATTGACAACCACGCCAATTTTCTCGCCATGGCGATAAGCGCCAATCACACCCGTTGAAGCAATGATTTCGAAGCGGTTAACACTCATGTTTTCACCAATTTTCGAAATCAACGCACGACGACGCTCATCAACAACCGTACCATCTGGCAATGTCGCAGCCATAAGCGCTTCGATTGATGCTGCATTACTATTCAGTGCTGCCTGAGCAATGCCCATTGCGAACTCATTAAACTCTGGGCTTTTACCCACGAAATCTGTTTCACAGTTAACTTCGACAATAGCCGCACGCTTTTTATCATCAGAAACAACAATCGCAATTGTGCCTTCTGCTGCTGTGCGTCCTGCTTTCTTATCCGCTTTAGCCATGCCTTTAACACGCAACAAATCAATCGCTTTTTCTAAGTCGCCGGCCGTTTCAACCAATGCGCCTTTACACTCCATCATGCCCGCACCTGTGCGTTCACGTAACTCTTTAACCATACCAGCTGTAATTGCAGACATCTTAAATTTCCTTTACTACTTAACATAAGACATTTTGGGGACACGTAACTAAAGCAGTTTACGCTTTAATTTTGAATTCTATATGAAAAAAGGGGGCAACACGCCCCCTTCATCAGAAACAGACGCTTACGCAGCTGCCACTTCTGCTGCCGCTTCGACGAATTCGTCTTCTACAGCACCTGTCGTGATGCTTGCTTTAGCCTCTAATACAGTATCAGCTGCTGACTCTAGGTAAAGCTTTAGCGCACGAACCGCATCGTCATTACCAGGAATAACGTAATCAACCAATGATGGATCACTGTTTGTATCGACAACACCAATAACAGGAATACCAAGCTTCTTGGCTTCTAGAATCGCATTGTGCTCTACACCCGCATCAATAACGAAGATAGCATCAGGCATCTGACGCATATCTTTAATACCACCTAAAGAACGCTCTAAACGATCCAATTCTCGCGCTTGCATTAACGCTTCTTTCTTCGTTAAACGCTCAATCGTACCGTCTTGAACCATGGTTTCAAGCTCGCGCAAACGACGAATAGACTGCTTAACTGTTTTAAAGTTTGTCAACATGCCACCTAACCAACGGTGGTTTACATATGGCATACCGCAACGCTTTGCTTGCTCAGCAATCACTTCTGCCGCTGCACGCTTAGTGCCCACAAACAAAACAGTACCACGACCTGCAACAATTTTACTGATCGCGTTCAGCGCATCATGAAACATTGGCAATGTCTGTTCTAAGTTAACGATGTGAATTTTATTACGTGAGCCATAAATGTACTGACCCATTTTAGGGTTCCAGTAACGCGTCTGGTGACCGAAATGAACGCCTGCTTCGAGCAGTTGACGCATAGATACTTTAGCCATGAAATTTTCCTTTTCTTGGGTTTTGCCTCCATATTTCCCGTGTTACTAAGCCTTGCGGCCACCCAGTAATCGGTGACGAAATATGTGTGGAGTGGTAAAATACCCCCAAATGGGAGTTCTAGCCCGCATTTATACCCGATTTTTAGGAATTTCTCAAGTCATGTCTGATAATAACACTGATAAAGTCATCATTAAAACCCCTGAACAAATCGCTGGCATGCGCATTGCGGGCAAACTCGCAGCGGATGTGCTTGTCATGCTAACAGAACACGTTCGCGCAGGCGTAACGACCGACACCTTAGATAGACTAGCTTACGACTACATTGTCAATACACAGCAAGCGATTCCTGCTTGCTTGAATTATTTAGGTTTCCCACGCTCGATTTGTACCAGCATTAACCATCAAGTCTGTCATGGCATTCCTGGCAGCAAAAAACTAGCTGATGGCGACATTGTCAATATTGATGTTACGGTTATTAAAGATGGCTATTTTGGCGATACCAGCATGATGTTCGAAATCGGCAAACCCACGGTTCGTGGCAACCGCATTTGCCGCATTGCCCAAGAATGTCTGTGGATCGGTATCGATCTGGTTAAACCTGGTGCGACGCTTGGCGATATCGGCTACGCCATTCAAAAGCACGCAGAAAGCAATCACTGCTCGGTTGTTCGCGAGTATTGCGGACATGGTGTCGGACTGGCGTTTCATGAAGAGCCACATGTGATGCATTATGGCAGACAAGGAGAAGGGTTGGTGTTGACGCAAGGGATGACGTTTACCATCGAGCCGATGATTAACTTGGGTAAGAAAGACATTAAAATCTTACCCGATGGTTGGACAGTTGTCACACGTGATCGCGCCCTATCAGCACAATGGGAACACACGCTTGCGGTTACCGATACGGGCGTTGAAATTTTAACTTTGCGCCCGAACGAAGTCCGACCATGACCAGTCCTGCTACCACACCGCTACTGGTTAAAGCGTTAAAAGATCCTAAAGAAGCGATTGTGGTAGGCAGAAGTTTGCTAACCAATTTGAGCGAACAACAACTCGAGCGCTTTCAGGCGCAAGCGCCTATACAACACTTGATTAGCGAACGAACCAACTTTGTTGATCAATTGTTGCGACGCGTGTGGAAACATCACATTCCGAAACACTCAGCACTTTGCTTAATTGCGGTTGGTGGCTATGGTCGCGGTGAATTGCATCCCTATTCAGATATCGACATTCTCATTTTAGCGCCTAATCATGATCTTGCCCACGATGAAGCGCAAGCGGTCGAATCTTTTTTAACCTATTTGTGGGACATTGGGTTACAAGTCGGCCATGCCATTCGCACATTAGATGATTGTTTTACCATAGGTAGAGATGATGTTTCTACGGCTACCAATTACATTGAGTCGCGCTGGTTAATTGGCAACTACGAAGCATTTGATGACCTACGCAACTTACTCAAGCGCCCCGATTTTTGGCCTAGTGTTAGCTTTTTTCTGGCTAAGGTCAACGAACAAACGATAAGACATAATAAGGCACAAGACGCACTCGCACAGCTAGAACCCAACATCAAAGAAAGCCCTGGTGGATTACGCGACATTCACACGATTGCATGGGTTGCCAAACGTCATTTTGGTGCAAGCAGTTTGCAACAGCTGGTTAGTGTTGGCTTTTTAAGCGTCGAAGAGTATAGTCACCTCGAACGTGCCATGCGTTTTCATTGGCGCGTACGATTTGTACTACATAGTCTGAAAAAACGCAAAGAAGAGCGCCTGTTATTTGAACATCAAAAACAAGTCGCACAAGCGTTAGGCTACACCGACACCACGGGTAAGCTTGCTGTCGAATCGTTTATGCAAGACTACTATCGCAATGCTCGTGTGATTCGCAACCTTAATACGTTACTATTACAACACTTTCGCGAACATCTATTAGCACCGAGTCAAACAGAAACCCTTGCACTTGATGAAGACTTCAACATCATAGACGGTTATCTCAGCATCGCCAATGAACAGGCTTTGATTCACTCACCATTAAATATTCTTCGCCTATTTTACCTGCTCGGCACAGAGAATTGCGCAGGCATTCGAGCGGACACACAACGCATGATACAGAATTATGCGCATCTGATTAACGAGCGTTTTTGTCAACAAGCCGAAACATGGCAATTGTTTAGAGAGATGCTACGCATTCCTAAAGGCGTTACCAAATTGCTTTATGCTATGCACACACAAGGTATTTTGGGCAGACTTTTCCCCGCTTTCCACCGTATCACTGGCTTAATGCAGTTCGACTTATTCCATGCTTACACCGTCGACGAACACACGCTAAAAGTGGTTCGCAACTTGCGTCAATTTATTGTTGCCGATGCGCAAACGCAAAAATCGTTTCCACTCGCTTGCGAGCTTGCCAGTAAAATCAGGCAACCCGATATTTTGCTATTAGCAGGCTTCTTCCATGACATCGCCAAGGGTCGTGGTGGCAAACATGAAATATTGGGTGCTGAAGATGCGCTTGCTTTTGCCCAACAAGCACATTTGTCCTTTGACGAAGGTGAACAATTGAGTTGGTTGGTTCGTGCACATCTAGAGATGTCGCATATTGCGCAAAAGAAAGACATTTCTGACGTAGCGGTGATTGTACAGTTTAGTCAGACTGTAGGTACTCTGGAAAAACTGGAACATCTCTATTTACTGACCGTTGCCGATATTTGCGCCACTTCACCCGTTGGCTGGAATGGTTGGAAAGATAACCTGCTCAGTCACCTATATCGACAAACACGCAACCACCTTCAGCACCAGACACAAGAAAATACACGTAATCTCGTTTTATCCTCTGTGGCTTGCGATCAACAGTCAAAACTTGAACACATCTGGCAAAGTTTAGAATCGTCACGCTATTATCAAAAACAACAACTTGAAGATTTGATGCGTCATGCAAGATTGTTTACACAAAACAGCACGCTGCCGTATATTCAACTCGAATCGACATCAGCAAACGATGTGTGTAGCCTCTCGCTATATACCGAAAACCGCGCAAATATTTGGCTCAAAACAACGGCTGCTTGCGAGTCAATACGACTAAATATTCTGGAAGCACGTGTTTATTCTTCTAACGATGCGCACTTACTCATCGACTTAAAGTTTTTACATCCGAGTCATTGGTCAGAAAGCGAGCGTCAAGACTGGCTCGAACAACTGACTCACAGTCTCACGACAGACAAACCTTTTATTGATAATATCAGTCAATTGCCTTTGCCAAGCAGACAAAAACAATTTTTAATTCCGACCAGTATCACATTAAAACCGAATGATCATGGATCGTTTACCGAGCTATACTTAAGCACGCGTGACAAATCAGGATTGTTATTTCAATGTGCGCAAGTATTTTACCGTCATCAGTTGTCACTCATTGCTGCTAAAATCAGTACAGAAGGCATTCGTGCTGACGATACCTTTTTACTGGTCGATGACCATGGACAAGCAATCGATCGAGAACAATATGACGTGATTAAACAAGACCTCTTGCGAGCACTCAATGCAGGACAGGCTTAACGGCCTCATCAACATACATTAAAGATCAGATTACACCATGAAAAACACCATTTTTATCTCAATTGCTGCTTTCTGCGACCCCTACCTGATCCATACTGTTACCGATGCGTGCAACAAAGCCAGACACCCCAAAAACCTAGTATTTGGCATTGTCGACCAACACCCGTTTAACCGTCGACACAATTTAACGGTGTTACCACAAAAACCAACCCTACGCTATGTACACACACACCCAGTCGATAGCAGGGGCGTTTGCTGGGCGCGATCTATCGCCTTCTCACTCTATCAAAACGAGCCTTACTTATTGCAAATCGACTCGCATATGCTCTTCGAGCAAGACTGGGACGAGCAACTCATCACTCAAATCAATACATTACAACAGCGCTCAATTAAACCAATTATCAGCACCTATCCTTACGGTTTTGAATTTGTCGATAGCGAACCGAAAGTACTGATTAGCATTAGCGATCAAACCACGTTGGTACTGCGCCCTCACCCCGAAACAACGCTTAGCGACGACAATGCTACCCTACGCTTCCGCGCCGAACACGTGTTTAAGCGCGAACCGATTATGGGGTGTCATTTGGCAGGCGGCTTTATTTTCACCTTAGGGCGTTTTGTGCAAGAAATTCCCTACGATCCTTATCTATACTTTCATGGCGAAGAGCAAGACTTAGCCATTCGTGCCTTTACGCATGGCTGGGATATTTTTCACCCCCCGCATATTCCGTTATTTCACTTATACAAGCTGCCGAACACCGACCATCAAAGTCATCATTGGCACCCAGAGTGGGAAAAACAACGCGACTTTAAGTGGACAGAACTCACTGAAGCCGCCAAACAGCGCCTCATTGACCTACTCTACAAAGGTAAAAACTTAGGTGTTTACGGACTTGGTAATGCGCGTACGCTAGATGATTTTTTTCACCTGTCAGGCATCGACTACACCAACAAGCAACTCACGCAAGGTTATCAAGAGCGCTATTAAATAGGGCTTTTGGCCCAATTTCTGTTAAAATGGTCGCTTTGAAATAGCCCTCACGGAGAATGCCAATGTTAAATACGTCATTGCGCCTAACCGCTTCAATTGGTCTAATTACCACACTGATTGCAAGCAGCTGCTCGCTCGCCTTTGCCGATAGCATTGTCGTCCCCGACCCACCTCAATTGGCGGCTAAAGCATGGGTATTGGTTGACTTTGATAGCGGTCGAATTTTGGCAGAGCACAATGCCAATGAACAAGTTGAACCTGCTTCTCTAACAAAAATCATGACGGGTTACATCGTGTTTCGTGAACTGACCGCTAATCGTCTTAAAATGGATGAATTAGCGACCATTAGCAAAACAGCATGGCAGCAACCAGGCTCGCGTTCATTTGTTAACGTTGGCGCACAACTGCCCATCGACACACTCGTTCGCGGCATGATCATTCAATCTGGCAATGATTCCAGCGTTGCGTTAGCAGAAAAAGTGGCAGGTAGCGTCGAAGTCTTTTCTCAGCTGATGAACGAACATGCGCAAAAACTCGGCATGAAAGGGTCGCACTTTGTCAATCCCACAGGATTACCTGACCCCGCGCACTACACCACTGCCAACGACATGGTAAAAGTTGCCTCTGCGGTTATTCGCAACTTCCCCGAATACTACAAAATTTACTCACAAAAAGAATTTGTTTGGAACAACATTAAACAACCCAATCGTAACCGTTTGCTCTGGCAAGATGAGTCGGTTGATGGCATGAAAACAGGACATACTGAATCAGCAGGTTATTGTCTTGTCGCATCGGCAAAACGTGGCGATATGCGCTTAATCACTGTTATTTTAGGCACAGATAGCGAAAAAGCACGCGCCCAAGAAACGCAAAAACTGCTTAACTACGGTTTTCGTTTTTATGAAACCCACAAGCTTTATCAAGCCAGTCAAGAACTGCAAAAAATCCATGTTTGGCAAGGCGAAAAGGATGACTTAGCCATTGGTACGGCTGATGCAACCTATTTAACCATTCCACGCGGTCAATACGATAATCTTAAACCTGTCATAGAGTTTCAGTCTGAAATGATTGCCCCTGTCAGCAAAGGACAAACGATTGGCACACTCAAGGTTACCCTTGCCGATAAAGAATTGGCGAAGATTCCATTAATCGCTTTAGAAGACATTGCTCAAGGCGGCTTTTTCAAACGCGCAATCGATCAAGCTAAACTGGCGATTGAGCGCATGAGCAGCAATAAATAACGAGACTGCAAGATGACAACCACACAACTTCATCATATTCCAGAAGACCCAAACGAATCTTTATTCGTTTTTCCTTGCTCTTTTGTGGTAAAAGCCATGGGACGCAGCGATGGCGACTTTGTTGCACTGGTAACCAATATTGTCGGTCAGCACGTACCCGATTTAGCGAGCGATGCGGTTAAAACACGCCCATCGAAAGCGGGAAATTTTACAGCGGTTACGGCAACCTTTACTGCGACCAGTCGCGAGCAACTCGATGCCATTTATCATGCACTGAGCGCCCATCCCGACGTACTTATGGCGCTGTGAGTAGTAATCGCCTTCATATTCGCACGCTGGGTTGCCAATCCTATCTTGACGTTTGGCAACGCATGCAGCACTTCACCAGCCGCCGCACCAGCGACTGCGAGGATCAACTCTGGATTGCCATGCACCCTGCTACCTTTACCCAAGGTCAAGCGGGAGATGCTTGCCATCTGGGTGACTTAGGCAATATCCCTCTGGTTCAAACCGACCGTGGCGGACAAGTTACCTATCACGGTGAAGGGCAACTCATTTTTTATCCGCTTATTGACCTCAACCGAAAAAAAATCGGGGTCAAGGCTTTTGTGCAACACCTCGAAAGCATCAGCCAACAGCTGTTTTCGGACTATGATATTGACGCACAACTTAAAGAAGGCGCACCTGGGCTTTATGTGCAGGGACAAAAAATCGCCTCTTTAGGGCTTAAAATCAAACGTGGCTGTAGTTATCATGGCTTAGCGCTTAATGTCAGTATGGATTTAACCCCATTTACCCGTATTACCCCTTGTGGATTAGCGGGCATGACAGTCACCCAATGGGCTGCACACGCAAGCGCACCCGACTATCAAACCATTGCAAGCGCATGGACTCAGGCATTTTGCGAAGCGCTGGGTTATCATGCCACCATCACACATTCACAGGAAGCATCATGGCACTGTCCGACATCCCCGTAATCAGCACACCCTACCAACAAGCCGAAAAAAAAGTGCGCTCCCTACATCTCGACCATGACCCGCAAGCACCTCGGCAACAAAAACCACGCTGGATCAAAGCGCAACTGCCCAAGGCGAGTAATATTCATAAAATCAGTCACCTAAAAGCCATTATGCGCGAACAAGGACTGCACAGCGTGTGCGAAGAAGCAAGCTGCCCCAACCTGCCCGAATGCTTTGGGCATGGCACTGCCACTTTTATGATATTAGGCGATATTTGCACGCGAAAATGCCCTTTTTGCGACGTGACCCATGGCCGTCCTAATGCCCCTGATGTCGATGAACCACAAAAGCTCGCTGATACTGTCGCCCGTATGGGATTGAAATATGTGGTGATTACCTCGGTCGATCGCGATGATTTACCTGATGGTGGTGCTGGTCATTTTGCCGCTGTCATTCGCGCCCTTCGCCAAACCTGCCCCGACCTGACCATCGAAATTTTAACGCCCGACTTTCGTGGCTGTTTAGACATTGCGGTCGATATTTTGCAGCAAGACCCACCCGATGTGTTTAATCACAACCTCGAAACCGTACCGAGCCTGTACCGTCGTGTGCGCCCTGGTGCAGACTATGCGCACTCATTGCGCTTACTACAGCGCATGAAAGAAGCATTACCGAACGTACCCACCAAATCAGGATTAATGTTAGGCGTGGGCGAAACAGACGAAGAATTGCAGCAACTCTTACAAGACATGCGTCTCCATCAAGTCGAATGGCTAACCGTCGGTCAGTACCTACAACCCACGCCACATCATTTACCTGTCGAACGCTACGTCACGCCAGAGCAATTTGATGCGCTCGCGATTTACGCACGCAGTATTGGTTTTGAGCAAGTTGCGTCAGGACCGATGGTAAGATCGAGCTATCACGCTGATTTACAAGCAAAAGGAAGGTTTTTGTGAATTCGATCGATAAATGCAACTCTTGATCGATAAATGCAACTTTAGAACGCTAATTGCAACTACTGGGGTTAGAAAATGGCACAGTTATCCTCTATTCCTGCAATCGCTGAATTTCCCATTGGCAAGTGGAGACTTCAGTGGCTCGGTCGAATTAACAGAAATGATAA
>DZAT01000090.1 GCA_022736205.1 Thiomicrospira cyclica | reverse complement strand
TTTGTTTTGATATTGACGATACATGCGAGAAATTTCATCTTTTAATGCATTGTTAAGCGCAACGGGTGCTTGCACAACAATACGCGCGCCCTGCGATAAAATCCACCAATGCAACTGCCAAGTATCCGACACAGTGGCGGTCAGCTGATAACCATCATCGGTTGCGTGTAGCTGCTGATCTTCAGAGAGCGGTGTTTCTTTTAACAAATCGGCAAGAACCGCATCCACCCAAGCCTTCAATTCTATTTGATTGTCGACAGTAGCATTGAAACCACCTGCCCCGCTGGCAAGGTAGTCTTGCCAGCTGATTTGATTGCGCGGATTGGCATCATCCAGTGCTTTAATCTGAGCATCTGTAAAGCGATGCAACGCAAATAGCCTAATGTCATTGTAATCATTGACGGTAGCGCCCAAATAGCTGACCTTGCCGCGCTGAATCAGTCCTAATGGATGTAGTGTCATTTCCTTAGCTTGATCGTTACCAGCAGACTGGTAACGCACGACTAACTGCTTTTGTTCAAATACCGATTGATAAACGGCCTGCTGCACGGCAGTAGACACCCTTGGTGCTAGCATCGGTTGCGTAGGCGACGCCACGACGACAGACTGTAACCAGTGACCAACTTGATTTTGCGATCCGAGACTATGAATCGTTTGCTCTGCTTGTTTAAACATGGGCAATAAATCATCTAACATATTGGGCGGTAACACTTGTGTGAGATGCTTGTTGACCAGATACAATGTCAGAGCCTCTTGTAAACTCATCATTGGCAAATGCGCTTTGGCTTCTCTTGCCCATTTCCAGCCATAAGGCTTGCTTTTATCGTTGCACTCGAGCGGCATTACCAAAGCGATATCATTTAGATCGCGTTGTACAGTACGGCTGGTAACAGGAAAACCTAACTCAGTTAAGTGGCTTGTTAACCCTGCAACGGTTACTTGCGCTGGTGATCTAGGAATCAGTTGCAACATCTGTAACTGACGAACAAGGGTTTCGTGGCTGGCTGCTGCGGGCATTAAACGTATCCTTTAAAAGTGCGTTCAAGAAGATGTTGTTAGAATAGCATGCGTCTTATTTCGTCGCAATCATAAAAACCCTATATTTTTACCCTTAGCACCACCCTTTAACGAACACTCTTCACTCAGTCGATCATACAAATCTTGTGCCGATTTAATCGGACGAAATTTGCTTTGACGGCTAATAGCCGCAAAATCACCTGGCATTAAATTGGTTAAGATAATCAAGTCATCGTTGATGCTTTCGTTGGTTGTGAACCCCATTTGCGCGCAAGTATCGCTAAACAAGCCTAGACGTTGTTCGTAAGCAAGGTAATCGACCTTCACTTTCAAATCAAAGCGACGCAAGGCAGCAGGATCAAGTCCGTCCATACGATTGGTGCTGGCGATAAAAACACCATCGAATGCTTCCATCTGTGTGAGCATTTCATTAATGGCGGTCACTTCCCACGAACGCACGGCATTGTTACGGTCAGAAATAAAACTATCGACTTCATCAATCATCAAAATTGCCCCTTCTTCGGTGGCCGTCTTAAAAGCTTTCGCCATATTTGCCTCTGTACCACCCACATACATACTCAATAAGTCACTCGCTTTTTTAAGGTGCAAAGGCTTATCACACTGCGTCGATAAATAATGACCATAAGCGGTTTTACCCGTTCCAGGTGGGCCATACAAGCAAAGACGCGCACTGCCGTAAGATTTTAATGCTTCGCTGATTGTTTGCATGTCGATACTAGCATTGAGGTACTTTGGATTGTAGGTGGTTGGCAGTATTTGTTTTTTGGCATCTAATTTTTCAATCGGATCATGACCTTGTAGTGCTAGCGTTTGGTTCACTAGCTGCTCAAACGTGGCATCACGCTCTTCGCTTGTTAGCGCGTCGCTAATCGGTGTCATCACACGACTGACACGCTGAATAATGGCGGGGGCAAGGTGCTCAGATTTTGCAAATCGTGCCAAAGCTTCTGGCGACAAGAATCCCTGACCGTATTGCGCCAACATGCCTTGACGCTGTTCAACACTGGGCATGGTCATTTCAAATACCATATCGAAACGGCGAATAAATGCTGGGTCTAACCCACTGTGCTTGTTCGAAATCCAAATCGTCGGCACATCGTTTTGTTCTAACAACTGATTAAACCATGCTTTGCGACTTTCGGCGGGACTTTTACTGCCATGCTCACTGGCAACAAACACGTCTTCGACCTCGTCGAACATCAGCAAACACGGATTGTCTTTGAGTAAGTTTTGCGCAGCGGCACACGCATTTAGACGACGACCGCCTTGAATGGCATCCCCATCTCGATCAATGGTGCTCACTTCAAAACAAGTAACATCTAGCGCTTGCGCCACGGTTTTCACCCATTCTGTTTTGCCTGTTCCTGGCTGACCATACAAAAAAATGTTCACACCCTGTTGTTTGCTTTTAAGTGCGTGCTTTAGGTATGGGAGCGCAATATCCAGTTGTGCTTGAATATGCACATAATCACTGAGCGACAACTCCGCTGATTTGCTCTGCATCACCATGTCTTTGAGCAAATCCAATGGTTCGAACGGTTCTAAGTGCATCAAATCATAAACAGAACTCGACACCAACTCAAGCTTGCCGCGCATAACCTGAACGCCGTCGCGATCCACTTTAACCAAACCAGAACGGGTCAGTAAACTGGTATTGGCCAGCGCCACTTGCACTTCTTTTTCCGATAGTTCTAAAATGATTGCCAAGGCACGATAAAGCTTAATCGAATTTAATGCCTCCAACATATCACAGGTATCGTCCAACACGCTGTTGGCATGTAAATGGATGACAAAAACCAAAATCTTCACTTCCGCTGAGGTTAACCTGAGTTGCGCTGCTAATAAGGATAAGTTGCGTGTAAAGACAGGATCAAACGCATGGTTCATATCGATAGCGGGCAGTGATGCGAGTTGCTCACGCATGGCAGATAAGACAAGTTTACTGTTAAAAGGTTCATCGTCATTATCAAAATGCATCAGTCCCATAAACTCAGCAATGCTGTCATGACGAAAACCGCGCTGTTCGTAGAAAAACTTTTTATGTCCGCCCAAGGTAACGATAATACGTAACAGCCATAGTTGAATCATGGCATCACCATCATATTTCATACTGTCTGACGGTTGAGCAGAGTCAATAACCGCTACTGGTTTTGCTATTTGCTGCACTTGCTCCTTCAGTTGGCGTAATACAAGATCAAGGTTTTTCAGTTCAATCGTATGCTTCATCATCGTGCCCTCATTGTGGATTTCATGAGGCTAGATTAATCGCACCTAAGACATAATGCGTCTTAACAAATAGGTGCGCATAATAAAAAAGCCCAGTCGTGTTTTCGATCTGGGCTTTGCTTATGTTTTTCCTTGCGGACAAACTTGGTTTTATCACGTTCCACGCGCATTCGATACAGCGGGGTTCGCACAATACGCTTAATGGCGCTCTCTCGGGTTGGTTGTGCCATCTGGCTCTCCTTGGTTTAATAGGTTACGGACTGTAGCATAAAATCAAGGTGTTAATTGCAAAAACATGGCATCAATTAACGATTGAGAAATGCGATAACCTTTGGCACGTACTTGGTTCAAAAAAAGCACCGCATCGTCTTTGGTAATATGGCTTCGCTTAATATTAAGATAAATGATACCGAGCAAGCCCATAATCGCTAGCCCCATCTGCATGGCAATTTTTCGCCCCTTCTTTTCATCAATAATTAAGGGACTGTTTAATGCTTTTGCCAATAAGATGGCTTCACTTTCTCCCCGATCAAGCAACATTAACAGCGTATCCAACGTTTGGTTTGGCTCAATGCACTGGCTCTGAATCCAGTCTGGCAGTATCACATCAGCTTTGGCATGCACCTCATCCCAAACAGCTGGAGGAACATAGACTTCGCTGAACAGGTTACTGAGCAAATCAAAACGCTGCGCATTCGCCAAAATAATCAACGTTGTGCTGTCGCTAACCACAATCACGATAGGCGATCTAACAAGCTAAGGTCATCATTAAAATCGTAATCAATCACATCCGCGCCCATCATAGACAATAAGCGCATTGCCTCATCTTGCGATAACTGCATCGCTTTACGAAACTGCCCCATACTAAGGTCGGCTTTCTTGTAAGCCTCTATCAGTAATGCTGTACGTAGCCCTTGCGTAACAATCGCATCATCGAAGGCAACAGCAATACCAATGGGTGTGCTGTGTTTTGTAATCATGGTTATTTCATGATTTGCGAGCGCTCGGGTAAAGACTGCGGGATTAGTTTGTAACTCTCGAATACCAATGGTTTCCATATCAACCCCTAGTTATACATTTATTTGATAGTATATTAACACAAGATTTTTGGCTGGCGTTAATTTCGAGAAAAGGAAGCTGCGGACTAACTAACTCAACGCATCAGAAATGTATTTAACGTAATATAACGGCATCACAAGATTCTCTTTTTTCAAGGGAGAGGAACCCTGTGTACCCGTGAGTTTAATGGTTTTATGAGGCTGGCATTTTTGGATATAAGATTGCAACGACTTAGCACGCGTTCGACTGCCACTTTTGACCTCAACAGGTACAATCTGCCCTTCTTCATTGGCTAAGATAAATTCAATCTCTGCTCGCGCATCGCCCCAAGAAAAGCTAGGTTCAATACCAAGCGCGGCTAACTCTTGCTGTACAAAGTTCTCAGCAATGTAACCCTTGTATTCATAAGCCTGTTTTTTAATTTCACGATAACGCGTACCCAACATATGATTCAGCAAGCCGACATCAAACAGATAGAGTTTAACGAAGTTTTCCTTTTAATAAGCAGCAAAGGGTAAACGTGGCATTCCCTCAATGGGATAGTTTTTGAGTGCCAATCGACAGCGGTGCAACCACATAATGGCGCCTTCAAAATCTGCATAGCGTGACTTACGTGCATCAATTCCCTTAAATTTAAATCGTTTTACCGACTCATCAAATACAGATGACAACTGCATGGGAATATGACGAAACACCGCTTCAATCAACTGTGCGTTAACCTTACCCGCATATTTACCAAAATCTCGCTGATAACCTTCGACCAAGTTGGCATGAATGCTTGAAACGTCAGCGATACGCTCTAACAAACTCTTTTCTGGCTGACCGAACCAAGCAGCGACCGCTTCGGGCATGCCGCCCGTAAAATAGTAATCGGTCAATTTGTCCATCAATTGGATATGAGCGGCACTACTGTGCGCTTGCTGTTCAAAAGCACTTATTAAAGCCGACTCACCCGATGCCCACAAAAACTCCTCGAATGTCAGCGGTCGCAAATTGTATTGTTCAACTTTGCCGACAGGAAAAGCGGTAAGTAATCCAATATTCGAGCCACTGGTCACCACAAACCAAGTGGGCGCTTGTTCGGCAAAGTATTTGAGCGACGTTACGGCTCTGGCACACTCGCCAATTTCGTCTAAAATGAGCAAATCGGTGATCGGGTTGAAGGCTTGTCCCGTCAATAGCTCAAGGTTGGTGATAATATCTTGAGGATTGAGTGTATCGGTAAAGGCTTCCGCCATAGTTGGTGACGCTAAAAAGTCGACTCTGAGTACGCGTTCAAAAGTTTGCCCCAGCAAATTTTGCAATAAGTAGGTTTTACCTGTCTGACGCGCACCATCAATCAAGAGGGGTTTGCGTGTTGGGCGTTGTTTCCAAGCGAGAAGTTGATCGAGCAAGATGCGTTTCATAGAGTTTTTTCACTTTTATGCGCCAATTAATGAAAATATTAACATATTTACGCGCATAAAATAGTTGTTTTTGCGACGTTCATTCATTTAACAGTTGGCTAATGGACAATTTGGGATTAACCGCTGTCAACCTTGCCAGCTATCTTTTTATCC
>DZAT01000089.1 GCA_022736205.1 Thiomicrospira cyclica | reverse complement strand
AACAAGTATTTTCAACTTCTTGACTTTCGAAGCATTTCTGCATCTCACTCGAAGCAGTGCGTTGCTGCGAGAAGGTGAATTATGGGACTTGAGAGATTCTTTAGCAACCCTTTTTTACAGTTTTATTGCATTTATTTTTAAGACTCATAAAAATTCAACGAGTTACAAGCGCACAGACATCAGAATAGCATTTTCTCTATTGCCTGTTACGCTTGGATAATAGTTTTTTCGAACACCATCTATGACAAACCCCATCTTTTGATACAAGGCAATTGCTGCCGCATTACGATCACGAACCTCTAATAAGAGCCTATGAACAGATTGGGCTTTAAGCAGGGTCATGAGCTTACTCATTAAATCATAACCAATACCTTGCCGCTTAAAATCGGGATGGACGCTAATCTGCAACAACTCACACTCATCACAAACACATTGAGCGAGCAAATAAGCAATCAATTGATTATTACTATAATAAGGCAGCACCACACACCCATCAGCAATTAACGTATCTTTAAATTGCTGCTCTGTCCAATGGCAGGCTTGCGCGACCTGTTCGAACTCAAACAATGCTTGTGCTGTTAGTGTTACGATCATTTAACCAATCCAATACAGAATGCCCAACCCATACCCCTGTCGACATAACCGCTGTTAATAAGTAACCACCCGTCGGTGCTTCCCAATCGAGCATTTCGCCCGCACAAAAAATCCCCTCATGTTTTTTAAGCATCAGTCTCTCAGTCAGCTCCGAACAAACAACACCGCCTGCTGTACTAATTGCTTCATTGATAGGACGTGTCGAAATCAAGGGTATGGGTAGCGATTTAATGGTATTGGCGAGAAGCACAGGTGTTTTTATACTGTTATCAGGCAAGCACTCATAAAGCAACGCAACAGCTTGTGGCGACAAACCCAGCTGTGTGCGCAGCTGTTTAGTCAATGTCTTCGTCCCTTTAGGTTGAGACAACAATATAACAAGCTGCTCAAGAGCATAGTCTGGCATTAGGTCTATAAAAATGGTTAGGGATTGATGTAACGCTAAGGTGTCTCGCAATACAGCAGAAAAGTGATAAATCAACCCACCTTCCAACCCCGTTTGCGTGATCATCAATTCGCCTTTTTTAGAATGAGACTGATCTTGACTATCTTTAAAGGATAAAACGACCCCTTTTAACGGTTGTCCCGCAAACTTGTCTTTAATAACATCCGTCCAAGCCACATCAAAACCACAATTGGCAGGCTTTAATGGCGCAATTTCAACGCCTTTTGCACTGAGCATGGTTACCCATTGTCCATCTGACCCCAGTTGTGACCAGCTGCCGCCGCCCAAAGCTAAAATGATCGCATCAACAGTAACGCTTACTTCGCCATTAGGTGACTTAAATAGGAGGTGACCTTCACCCTTAATATCAAGCAGACGATGTTTCATTTCAAAACAAACACCAAACTGCTTCAAGCGATGAATCCACGCACGCAGTAGAGGGGCTGCTTTTTTATCCGCAGGAAAAACACGACCAGAAGAACCAACAAAGGTATCAATACCGAAGCCATGCACCCATTGCTGAAGTTGATCTCGACCAAACCCCCTTAACATCGGCATTAACCAAGACTGAGCCTGTCCATAAACCGCTATAAACGCATCAAACGAAGCTGAGTGCGTGATATTTAAACCACCACGTCCTGCCTGTAAGAACTTTCGACCCGTCGAAGGCATGGCATCGTAAACAGTGACTGAAATGCCAGCAGTGGCTAAAACTTCTGCCGCCATTAGTCCCGCAGGTCCTGCACCAACGATTGCAACACGTCTTTTCATATCAATGAAAAACAGCTCGGTTTGCACACAGCGTTTGCCATGCTTGTCTTTTTAATCCACCATCGTTCAGCATTTCATCTAATGAGGGTAAGCAAATCGCAAAATCGTGAACGACACCAAATGCAAACACGTAACCGCCAACATAGTCATCAGCGCCATCTAACGGCATTACCGTTTCTACGCTATGACCGACGGCGTTAAGAATTGATGACAATAGTTGCCAACGCGCATCAGTTTCATCTTCCCAATAGTGTTCTAGACCATCTGCCATACACCAATATTCAGCATGGCCTCCTGACGACGAGACTGATTCCGGCTCAACAAGAGCAGAATCACCGTCTATTTTAAGCCAAGGAACCACGCCCAATGCATCGGCTAGATTCACACATCACCCTGATATTGTGGATGAGAGCGTTTTGCTCTTACTGCTAATTTATTCAAGGCATTGATGTAGGCACGCGCTGAAGACACCATAATGTCGGTGTCTGTTCCCTGCCCGTTCACCACGCGACCACCTTTCTCGAGACGAACCGCCGTCTCACCTTGCGAGTCAGTACCATTGGTAACGTTATTAACCGAATACAGCAATAAGTTCGCACCAGAAGCAACCAAAGATTCAATCGCTTTAAAAGTAGCATCTACCGCGCCCGCACCTTCTGCGCTGGCATGACACTCTTCACCATTCATCCATAATGTCACTTGCGCATTGGGCATTTCGCCTGTTTCAGAAACAACTTTGAGCGATACCAAACGATACTGATCACTTTCTAGCTCAACGGTTTCGTCTGCAACCAATGCCAGTAAGTCTTCATCGTAAATTTCGTGTTTAACGTCCGCCAACTCTTTAAAGCGAACAAAAACACGATTGAGTTCTTCTTCCGTATCACAGCTTACGCCTAACTCGGTTAAACGAGCACGCAAGGCATTGCGACCAGAATGCTTACCAAGAATCATTTTGTTTGCAGACCAGCCAACATCCTCGGCACGCATAATTTCGTAGGTTTCTCGATGTTTGAGTACGCCATCTTGATGAATCCCCGATTCGTGAGCAAAGGCATTAGCTCCGACAATCGCTTTATTTGGTTGAACAGCGAATCCCGTAATGGCAGACACCATGCGCGAGGTCGTCATAATCTCTTTCGTATTAATGTTCGTATCAAAAGCAAAAACATCTTGGCGAGTGCGAATTGCCATGACGACTTCTTCTAATGCAGTATTGCCTGCGCGCTCACCCAAACCATTAATGGTACATTCGATTTGACGTGCGCCATTTTGTGCGGCAGCCAAAGAATTGGCAACCGCCAAGCCTAAATCGTTATGACAATGCGCCGAGAAGATCGCTTTATCAGAATTTGGCGTATTGCTAATAATATATTTAAATAACGCACCAAACTGCTCTGGTAGGTTATAACCAACAGTGTCTGGAATATTGATGGTTGTTGCACCTGCATTAATAACCGCTTCAAATACACGACATAAGAACTCAGGATTCGAACGCCCCGCATCTTCAGCCGAAAACTCAACATCGTCTGTATGCTGACGCGCACGCTTCACGGCATGCACAGCACGCTCAACCACCTCATCTGGTGTCATGCGTAGCTTCTTTTCCATGTGAATGGGAGAGGTAGCAATAAAGGTATGAATACGCCCCCTATTTGCTGCTTTAATCGCTTCTCCCGCCAAGTCAATATCGCGATCTACGGCACGAGATAGACCACAAATCGTAGCATCCTTAACAGCCTTAGCAACTGCTTGAACCGAGTCAAAGTCACCCTGACTCGCAGCAGGGAAGCCAGCCTCAATGACATCGACGCGCAATTTTTCTAACGCTTTCGCGATGCGCACCTTTTCTTCGCGTGTCATGGATGCACCAGGACTTTGCTCGCCATCGCGCAATGTGGTATCAAATATGATTAACGACTCTTTCATGCTGACTCCTTCGATGATTTTTCTTCATTTGCAGTAAGTGACGGCTCAACCACAGCAGAATTTGTTTTACTTTTGGCTCGACTTGCACGTCTTTCTTTTAGTCCCCATATGGTAATAACCAGACCAGAAACAGCATAACCCAACAAGGCAAATAACAACATCGTTGCTGGATCAATTAAAATAACAACACTAATACCAACAATTAAAATCAGGGTGACGAAAGGAACGCGATCTTTGAGTTTAAACTCTTTAAAACTATGGTAACGAAAGTTGCTGACCATTAAAATACCAGCAGAAATGGTGAGCAACAAAGCGATAAGCATGGTGAATTGTCCAATACTGCCTTCGCCGACAGCCCACACAAAGGCTGCCAATATACCTGCAGCTGCAGGGCTAGGCAATCCTTGAAAATAACGTTTGTCGGCAACACCGACTTGTGTGTTAAAACGCGCCAAACGTAATGCAGCAGCCGCAACAAAAATAAAGGCCGCAACCCAGCCAAACTTTCCTAAATTTTGTAGTCCCCAACTATAAACCAGCATCGCAGGCGCAACACCAAAAGAGACCATGTCTGACAAACTGTCATATTCAGCACCAAACTCACTGGTGGCGTTGGTCATGCGTGCAACGCGTCCGTCTAGAAAGTCAAACACCATCGCAACAAAAATAGCAATCGCACCCTGCTCGTAATGACCATTAACACCCGCAATAATGGCATAAAAACCACAGAATAACGCGGTTGTTGTCAGTAAGTTAGGTAACCAATAAATACCTGTTTTTGATGTTTGCATCGCCCCACCTTCCAAAATTCTATAATAAAGGCTATCCTACCACATAAATACCTTTGTAAGATGCCCTAAACAGATGGGTATATTAATTAATCAACATCATATTTATCAGCAAAACTGACTTACGTTTTTGGAGACCCTTCAATGCAAACGACACAATCGACAACCAATAATACGGCTAAGAATGACAGCCAGCAGCAAGTACTCACCTTTACACTCGGTTCAGAGATCTATGGTTTAGATATTTTACGTGTACAGGAAATTAAAGGTTGGGAAGCAACAACACCCATTCCTAATGTACCCAGTTATGTCAAAGGTGTCATTAACTTACGAGGGGTTGTTGTGCCGATTGTCGATTTGCGTGAGCGTTTCGATATCGCTGAACCAACATACGACGCGACAACGGTTGTCATTATCGTTAAGACGTTATTGAACCAGAAGAATGAGCGTATTTTGGGAATGGTTGTTGATAGTGTTTCGGATGTTTACACCGTTGATTTAAACAATTTACAAGCTGCACCCAAATTGGGTACGGGTAGTATGGCAGAACAAGAATTTGTTATGGGACTAGCAACCTTAGATGGTCAAATGATGATCTTACTAGATGTCGACCATTTGGTACAAGATGGTTTGTTCCATGCGCTAGAAGGCGGCAGAAAACTCAGCTAATTGATCATTCAATTAGAAAGAAAAATGCCAGCTTTCGCTGGCATTTTTATGTCGAGATGAAAACCAAATTAGTTTTTAGTCTTGTCTACGATTTTATTAGCGTGAATCCAAGGCATCATACTACGTAGCTGATCACCAACCACTTCAATTTGATGCTCTGCATTCAAACGACGACGCGCAGTCATTGAAGGATAGTTCAACTGACCTTCTAACAAGAATTGCTTCGCATATTCACCGTTTTGGATGTTCGCTAAAGCTTCACGCATCGCTTTGCGAGACTCTTCGTTAATTACCTTGTTACCCGTGACATACTCACCGTACTCAGCATTGTTAGAAATTGAGTAGTTCATGTTAGCGATACCGCCTTCGAACATCAAATCAACAATCAACTTTAATTCGTGCAAACATTCGAAGTAAGCCATTTCAGCTGGGTAACCCGCTTCAGTCAAGGTTTCGAAGCCCATCTTAACCAATTCAACCGCGCCGCCACACAATACAGCTTGTTCACCGAACAAGTCAGTTTCTGTTTCGTCTTTAAATGTTGTTTCGATAATACCAGTACGACCACCACCAATCGCAGAAGCATAAGATAAAGCTTTTGCTTTAGCTGTACCCGTTGCATCTTGATAGATTGCGATTAAATCAGGAATACCACCACCTTTTACAAACTCACTACGAACAGTATGACCTGG
>DZAT01000182.1 GCA_022736205.1 Thiomicrospira cyclica | reverse complement strand
TTTCTAATTCTGCGAATTGGGCGCGATCGTTGGCATCGGCAATCGAACCAGGACGCAAGCCATCTCCCAAACTGAAAGCGACGTCGTACTGTTTCAGAATCTCACAAATATCTTCAAAATGGGTATACAAAAAGTTTTCTTGATGATGCGCCAAACACCACTTCGCCATAATCGAACCACCGCGCGACACAATCCCCGTCACGCGGTCGGCGGTATAAGGAATGAACGGCAAACGCACCCCCGCATGGATGGTGAAATAATCCACCCCCTGCTCAGCTTGCTCGATCAGCGTATCACGGAAAATTTCCCAAGTTAAATCTTCAACAATACCGTTCACTTTTTCTAAGGCTTGATAAATCGGCACAGTGCCAATCGGCACAGGCGAATTGCGCACAATCCACTCGCGCGTTTCGTGAATGTTAGCACCCGTTGATAAATCCATCACCGTATCACCACCCCAACGAATTGACCAGACTAATTTTTCAACCTCTTCTTCAATGCTTGAAGTAATCGCCGAGTTACCAATATTCGAATTGATCTTCACCAAAAAGTTACGACCAATAATCATCGGCTCAGTTTCGGGATGGTTGATGTTAGCAGGAATAATGGCGCGACCCGCAGCCACTTCCGAACGCACAAACTCAGGCGTAATTTCTTCTTGAATCCGCGCACCAAAGGCTTCACCTTTGTGCTGTGGGCGTTGTTGCGCCATAAACTCAGCAACTTGCGCACGCAATTGGTTTTCACGAATCGCCACATATTCCATCTCAGGGGTAATGATGCCTTTTTTCGCATAATGCATTTGCGAGACATTCGCACCCGCTTTCGCTTTGCGTGGCATCGCTTTACCTTCAAACTGAATGTTTTTTAAGCTTTCATCGCTGGCACGCGCATTACCATAATCACTGCTCAACCCCGTCAGCAATTCTGTATCGCCACGCTCAATAATCCACTGTTCACGCAAACGAGGCAACCCCTTGCGCACATTGACTTGATAATCAGCGTCAGTAAACGGACCAGAAGTATCGTAGACACGAATCGGCGGATTCGCTGTAGCATGCGTCACGTCTTTATTGATGACTAAGGTATCGGTTTGCGCAATTTCACGAAACGGCACACGAATATCGTCGCGAGAGCCAGTAAGATAGACTTTACTTGAATTTGGGAAAGGTGCTGTGGTGATTTTTTGTGCTAAATCGGTTAAGTCAACCGTGATCTGATGTCGTGCCATAATGTAAGTCCCTCAAAATTAAATTCGATTGAGGGTGCTGGTGAAGCATCTTTTAACATTTTTAGCATAAGGAATGAGAGCATTATGAGTCTCCCTCATCCTAACCTCTCCCTGAGAGAAGACATAAGCAAATTGCGATTTCTTGTTCCTTTGCGCAGGTATTATCCTGATCAAGTTCACGGGTTTCGATT
>DZAT01000088.1 GCA_022736205.1 Thiomicrospira cyclica | reverse complement strand
CGAATAAAACCATCCAAGCCTTTTTCCATTTGCTTGGGGGATGAATCATTAGCGGTCACAATACGAATTTGATCGACGATTTCTAAGTTTTGTGCGGGTTGACCCAAAGGAACAATCGAAATGGTTCCATCGGTACCAACTTCAATTTTTTCGGCGGGGGGAATCACAATAGGGCCACCTTGCCCCATAATCGGATGACCACCAATATCCGTTAAAGAGCCATCGGCTTTAATTTGCAAACTGGCTGTTTTAACTAACCCTTCATCGCCTTTAGGGGTTTGCACCACCAACCAATCATCATTACTGACCGCAACATCTAAATCGCGCCCCGTGTAATTCATTGCCCCTGCACTTAAATCGGTTGCTGGACGCTCAGACAATGCATATGCGCGACTGTCATGCCCAGGACCAGCAACATGCATGGCTCTGAACTGATTAAAGTCTGCTTTAAACCCTGTGGTATTGGCATTCGCCAAGTTGTTCGAATTGGCAGCCAAAGCAAGCGAACTTTCTTTGGCGCCACTCATGGCAATGTATAGCATTCTATCCATACAAACCTTCCTTTATTCTCGTAATGGGGTGGCGACGATTGCCGCCTAAGCGGCAATCACTGCCTTACTAGAGATAAAGCATTAAACGTGCCAAAAACACTAAGAACAACTTCTAAAACCCCCGTCATTCCCGCGAAAGCGGGAATCTATCTCCTTGTTTTATGGATCCCCGCATACGCGAGGATGACGAAATATTGAGTTATTAGAAATACCCTAAGTTATAGTTGCAGAATGGTTTGCGTTAAGGTTTTATCGGTAGAAATAACCTGAGCGCTGGCCTGATACATTTTCTGCATAAAGATCATATTAACCAATTCACCCGTCACGTCGACGTTAGAGTACTCTAGTGCGCCCGCTTGAACCGCACCAAAACCAGAAGCCTGTGGATTACCTAGCTGACGAGGACCCGATGCCGCTGTTTCTGCCCACATCTGACTACCTAACTTTTGCATGCCTTGCTGATCGCTAAAGTTAGCCAGAGCTAATTTAGCAACCACATCAGAGCGACCATTCGAGTAACGCGCTTCAATGGCACCATCTTTATTGACCTGAACACCAACCAAATCGCCCGCTGCATAACCATCTTGGGTAACACCACGAATACTATAAGTACCTGCGTATTGTGTTAACTTTGTTAAATCAGCATCAAAAGTCATTGCCTCAGTAACACCCACGGTACCATTTAGATTGGGCACATCAAAATACCAACTTTGTGGTGCAACAACCGACATAGGAGCAGATGTATTACCCGCAATCATGGCAAAATCACCATTATTGTTAAAATCAAGCAGTTTTCCTGTGCTATCAAAACGATACGCCTGAACCACAGCATCGGGAATAGACGTAACCACGCCATTACCTGTCGCTGCGACACCAAATGCTGCATTAAATGCATCTTTAGACTTTGCATTAGCATCAGCACCTGCCGAATTAGAATATGCTGTTTGCGCAGCTTGCGCGGCTTGCGCGGCTTGCGCTCCATTTAACCCCATCGCCGTTGCTGCTGCTTGTGCTGCTTGTGCTGCTTGTGCAGCGTTGGTTGGCTGCATAGGATTGCCGGCAGCATCGTTCACCACAAAAAGATCAGCTAACCGTCCAGAATCATTTCCCCAATTCGTTGCCGCAACACTGTAACGATTGTAAGTACCATCTAATCTTGTTTTATCCGCAGCACTAAGCACTGTTGCTGGAGCCGTGCTTAAGGTATTTGTTAGGGCACCAAACGCAGCTTGAGCTTGCGCCAAAGTGCTCGTTGTTGCACCACCACCATTTGGATAAGCACCCACACCACCTGCTGCCGTCCAAGCGGCATTTCTGGCATCAACAGCCTGAGCAGTGGAAGCTCCCAACGATAAAGCCACGTTATAAGCTGAACTTGCTGCTCCGCCTGGCGTTGTTGGCACACCAAAAGAAGACGATGCTGACATAGATTGCGATGCTTGCGTTGTTGTTGTTCCAGCAACGGCCATTAACGTAGAATACTCGGTATAAGCATTGGCATTACTGGTTGCATTGGCAGCTGAATCCTCTCCCGATCCCGATTTATACCAAGTTTGCGTTACAGGATCAAAATCCTCCATCACATATTGCGCATACCAGTCGGTTGTTTCGTTCGTATAGTTAACCGCATTACCCGATGAGGCATTGCTAGAGGGGTAAGCACCTGGTGCATTAACGCCGACTTTATAATAATTTACTGTCGCACGGTGCTGACCACCCAAACTATCGTAAACCACCTTACTGGTTGAATAGTTAGGTGCGCCGTTGTAAGACATATCTTTTAAGTTATCTGCTGTAAAAGCAACACCACTCGCACTTTGTTTGCCACCGCTTGCCGTGGTCGTATAAGTAACAGGATCTTGACCATTTAAGTTTAAATCAAAGGTTGTTTGAGACGTTGCTTTAGGAAGCTTGTTCAAATTACCAATATTCATCGGCTCTAAAATTGTTTTATAAACACTCGAGGCTGGCGTAGACAGCTTTGAGTCCTTACTAAATCCTTGCAATTTATTACCCACTTGGTCGGTAACAAAACCATCTTTATCGAGCTTAAACGAGCCGTTACGCGTATAAACCGCATCATAGCGACCTGTTACGTCCGACAAAATAAACATACCCTCGCCACTGACCGCCAAGTCCAGTGCATTACCCGTATCATTAATCGCACCCTGTGAAAAGTTCTGATGCACGACTTGTGTACGAGAACCTGTACCTGGGCTATTTTGAGAACCATAAAACAAATCCGCAAACTCGGCACGGCTCGATTTAAAACCGATCGTCTGCGCGTTAGAGATGTTATTCGAAATAACACCCAACCCAGTCGATGCTGAGTTAATGCCTGTCAATGCAGTTAAAGAGAAGTTAACGGCCATTTTATGATCCTCCGATTAGCGGATTTGCTGAACATTATCGAGACTTGAAGTTGAACCGTCTGCCATATTCAAAATGGCACCATCGGCGCTCAAGCCCACACTAGCAACTTTACTAGCAACCAATGTGCCAATTTCGCTTCTAGCCCCTTCAGCATTTGTTCCCCATGCACTTAATGTATACTTTCCAACTGCAAGTGCATTGCCATTACTGTCTGTACCATCCCAACGCAAGTCGCCCTGACCGCTAGGCAAATTCGCCCAAGTGTATTCTTTAACCACCGTACCACTGGCATCTCGAATTTCTGCATGCACATCAGATAGCGGCTGATCCAGATCAACGAGTGCAATCGGTTCAGAACCACTGACCAAATTAATTTTATCACCTGGAATCACCACATCATGTCCGACCAAGCTACTCGCTTGCATGGCTTGCGTCATTTTTAACATTTGGCTCATGCTGCCAACCGTTGTATTTAAGTCTTGCATGGCTTGCAAACTGGAAAAGTTAGCCATATCAGCAATCATTTTGGTGTTGTCGACTGGATTGGTAGGATCTTGGTTTTGCATCTGCACAGTTAATAGTTTTAAAAAGTCGCTCTGACCCAAGGCTTTTTGCGGCGCAACGCGTGATGCGGCATTCGGATTCATAAGCGCATCAAGACCTGCATTGGTAACGCTACTGGTTGTTGCCATGATGATTTACTCCATTAAGAAAGGTTAATTGCCTGAGCCCAATTGAATGGTTCTGAGCAACAATTGTTTTGAAGTGGTGATCACTTCGATATTCATTTCATAACTGCGCGAGGCAGAAAGCATGTTCGCCATTTCTTCGACGGTATCCACATTCGGACGGTAAATATAGCCTTCCTCATTTGCCATCGGATGGTTAGGGTTGTATTCGGCTTTTAACGCTTCTTGATTTTGCACAATTTCTTTAACCCGTACACCACCTGCAGGAATACTGCCGGGCGGTGACCCAATCTCTGCCATAATGGTTTCGAACTTAGGAATCTTCGCACGATAGGTGTCTTTAGCGTTCGAGCTGATACTATCGGCATTCGCCATGTTCGAGGCAATGGCATTAAGGCGAACGTTTTGTACGTTCATGCCAGAACCTGCAATACTTAAGATATCAAACATAACCTAAAATCCTCTTATCGGCTGGTTAAGGCATCTTTAATGCCTTTAATCTTGTCATCTAAAAACTGTAAGGTCACAGAATGCTGAATGCCATTTTCCATAAACTTGGCTTTCTCAATATGCGTTTCGACCGTGTTACCATCTAGCGATGGTTGTGTTGGGTTGCGAAAGCGCAAATAATCACTGGTACTAATACCCGAATCAAAACCAGCGATATGCCCACTGTTCGTTAACTTCATTGAAGGACTCGGCAAATCATCCTTATCACCACGTATTTTGAGCAAGGCAGACTTAAAATCAATATCTTGTGCTTTAAAGTTAGGGGTATCAGCGTTCGCCAAATTACTGGCTAATGTTTTTGCACGTAACTCACGAATTGGCAAGGCATTCGCATGAATACCTAAAACAGAATCGAATCGAGAAGCCATCGTTTTATCCCCCACCGTATTAACCATGAGAAACAATTAGCAAATTAAATGCCAAAACAGCCTAAAGAAAACGAAAGACATGCCGATAGCGGCAAAAAAGAAATAAAAACGGCAATAATTGCCTATGTAAGCGTCTAAAAAACCCGTCATTCCCGCGAAAGCGGGAATCTACTTACTTTATGGATCCCCGCATACGCGAGGATGACGAAGTTCGAACAACAACACTGCGACAAGCTCAGTGCAAACGCAAGATGGAAGCGCAACAGGTTTTACCAGGACTTAACCAAATCACCCGCCTGAACCAACCCCTTCTTCCCCTCGAACGAGCCAACAATAAACTGTGGCAGCACCTTCTGTACCCGTAAAAATGCAGTTGGTTCTAAATCCTCACCCAAATCAATATTACCGATCCGATAAGGACGTGTCGTTTTACTGTAAATCGCTAAAATATCACCCTGCTGCACACCAGAATCAATCGTAATGGGAACAATGATTTTGTCCTTATCAACTTCGGCAATGGTTACTGCAATCGGCTCACATGCCAACTTATCCACGACCGATTTAACCTGCTCGCCCATCACATAATCAAACGACTGCCCTGTTGGCGTGGTAAAAAACTGACGACTCCCAAATGGCTTATCTCGCCCGACACGAACATCACTCTCTTGAATCGTACGATACGCCTCACCTTGTGCAAAGATACGTCTTTGATTTAAATCAACAATAAACCAAGCAACATTCACTGTGCGCTTATTTGGCTCTTTTGCGTAATTGAAATACTGACGCACCTCTTTAGCCACGCTTGACTGTTCAACATCCCAATCTAATGAGCGCACCACCGTGAGTACCAAAAACTGTGCGAGCGTTTTATCTGCAATAGGCTGCAGTGTAACAGCCGATAAATTGGGAGCAATCGGTCGACCTGGATACAAATCTGCCGCTGTATTCAACTGTTCAATATTGCGCTGCCCCGATGTCCACAACCGATTGAATAACTCGCCCTGATAACCCGATTCTAGATCGACAATATCTTTTGCCGAATAAACATCTTGCACAGCAACACTGGCAACCGCCACACGTGGTGCGTACCGAGCGATGTAATTAGGACAGGTTTTAGCGGATTCGGATAAACACGCAGACACACGAACACGCAAACTATTACCTTCACGCTCCTCACTTTCGACCTTCATACTGGTCACGCGCTGCTGGGCGGCAAATTGTGCCGTCTGACGCGTTAACGCAAAGTTCTTTGTTTCTGACTGAGCAGTGACCTGAACCTGAGAGGACAAGGCCGCCTGCGCCAAAGCATCACGAATCGCCATCTGACGCGCGAAAGCAACATCGCCATTCTCAATGACAGCAACGCCATCCACTTCTAAGCAGTTATCCTGCGCCACCACGGCAAAACTTGCCGTCAG
>DZAT01000181.1 GCA_022736205.1 Thiomicrospira cyclica | reverse complement strand
CCTGTTAGGCTTTGCGCTACTGTTTGCCCTTGTTGTAGTTTACTTTCTAGTTCGGACAAAGACTCAGCAAAATACTCCACCACCTGCACGGCTTCAGGTTCACCTTGCAACCAAAAACGATATTTCTCGAACCCTGCGTGACCTTTCGTGCCTGATAAGGTTGGGGCATCGATCAATTCAACAGCAACGGCACTTGTCGTCAATAATGTGGGGGTTGCATCTAAAGCGGCAAAGACATCATCAAAATGCAGCACCAATAACGCCCGATATTTTGGCAAAGGCGATAGCTTAAAGGTTGCTTGTGTTACAACGGCTAACGACCCTTCAGAACCACAAATCAATGCAGCTAAATTCGCCGACGAGCCACCCGACCAACGCCCTTGTTTTGCTAAAACGTCCAGCGCATAGCCTGTATTTCGTCTAATAATACTGCTGTCGGGGAAAGCGCCAATAATTTCTTGACCATGTTGTGATAAAATTTTATCAACTTCTTGATAAATAACCCCTTCAGCCGAATTTAATGTTAATTTATCTTGATAAACATCATCAGAAAAATCAGCAAAAACAACCTCGCTGGCGTCGGATAATACCGCTCGAACACGGACAATTTGATCACGCGGCGTACCAAAAGCAACCGAGTAAGCACCACAGGAATTATTGCCCACCACACCGCCAATCACGCAACGATTCGCAGTCGAGGTATCTAAAGCCAGCCACAAGCCATATGCTTTCAACTGACGGTTTAACGTATCTAAGACAACTCCTGATTCAACCGTAACCGTTTGCTGTTCAACGTTGATATCGATGATCTTGGTTAAATAGCGCGTCATGTCCATGATGATGCCATCACCAATCGCCTGACCCGCTAAAGAGGTTCCCGCACCACGAGCCGTTAAGGAAACGTTGTTTTCCTGACAAAAACGCACCACAGCCTGAATATCTGCTGTATTTTTGGGAAAAACAATTACTAAGGGCAATTGCTCATAGACAGATGCATCCGTCGCATAGCGTTGACGCGCACCTAAACTCGCATCCCAATCGCCCGAAAAACCATACTGAGTGACAAGTAAAGTAAAATCAAGCATGAGCCAACATTCCTTCGATCACTTGCGTCACACGCAAAGGCGATAAATCTTTCACATAACAGGGCGGCAAAGGATTTTCATCACTTAATTCGATGCACTGCTCACGCAAGCAAGGTGCGCAGGGAAACTTAGCTTGTAGTACGACGGCTTGTGGTCCGACAACACCTGTTAAACCTGGCTCGGTCGAACCATATAAAGCAACAACAGGACGATGCAACGCAGCTGCCAAGTGTGTCAGCCCCGTATCAACACCAACAACTAACTCAGCATCAACCAGAACACGCGTTAAGGCTTTCAGCGACAACTCAGGCAACACCTGCACATGCTGGGTTAATCGCGCCAAACG
>DZAT01000180.1 GCA_022736205.1 Thiomicrospira cyclica | reverse complement strand
ACCAACGGCATAGCACGTAATTCATTGGGTGGGCAATCGACTAACCACAGGCAATAACGAGGTATGCTATTGATAAACTCATCGCCCATAGAAAAGGGTTTAATGTACTTTTCGGCTTGTGGTTCTAAGCGAATAAGCTCGTCTTTTTCTGCTTGGTTTAACAACAAATTACCGCCATCTGTCGGTTTGCTGCCGTTGACCATTTCAGGCACATTGGCAATGGGCATATTACGAGCCGTCACCACCACATTGGGCGCATCCAACAAATACGGATTAATATTATTGGCTTTTATCGCGTGCGGTTCGCCTTTAATATCGTCATAGACAAACAGCGTTTTATTATTTGTATCGTGCAACGCAAAGCCAATAATGACTCAATGAACCGCTGCTTTTCCCTTCGCTTCGTTTGTCCAGCTAAAGGTGCGATGGGCAAAGTGAATCTGTACCCCTGCGTCTAGCAGCGGTTGCCATAAAATGGCGACTTGCTCGCCTTGGGTGATGCTGTTGGTCGAAACAAACGCGGTTTTGGTGCTGGGGCGCTGTTTCATATAGGCGGTGGCGGTGTAATGCCATGCAGAAACGAAATCGAGACTTTTGTAGAGACGAATGGGCGAAAGCCCAACGCCTGATGAAATTATTGTGGAAAGAGTAGCTTGCCCAGAATGAGCATGCTTAAGGCTGTGTTGGCGGTTATCATCCAATACATTAGGTTGAATTTGCCCTCGAACTTCTGCTCTAGTAACATAATTCTCGTATCCAAGTGCTCTTTGGTCACCAGTCCATCCTGCGCTGTCGCTATGCTGCGCACAATCGCTTCCGACTGTTCCGCCGAAATGCCCGCTGCTTTCAATTTGTCGATCAGTAGAAACTGGTCGAAGTGTATGATTGCTGCCATTTTCTGACTCCTGTTGCATTGATCTTATTATAGGACTAATAAACGCCTGTGTAAACACATGCGCCATATCCGCATCTTGCTGTTCATTGCGGTAATTTTTACCAATAAATGGCGGATTGCCGACAATAAAACTGGCATTAGGGCAAACACTGTGCCAATCGGTTTGCAAGGCATTGCCATTGACGATATTGGCAGACTTTTTCAGCGGTATGCGGGCAAAGTAAGTACCAAAATGCTCGCTGATTTGCTGGTTCATTTGGTGGTCGGTCAGCCACAAAGCAACTTGCGCAATTTGTGCGGGAAACTCTTCGATTTCGATGCCGTAAAATTGATTCACGTCAATGTTAATAATGGCGCTAATATCGAGGATTTGCTGATCGTTTTTGTACAGCTTTTTCAGCACCTCTAATTCGAGTTTGCGCAGCTCGCGGTAGGTAATCACCAAAAAGTTACCACAACCACAGGCAGGGTCGAAAAAGGTTAGGCTGGCGAGTTTGTCATGAAAGGCGGTGAGTTTTGCTTTGTTATTGGCAATCTTTT
>DZAT01000087.1 GCA_022736205.1 Thiomicrospira cyclica | reverse complement strand
TCGTTGATAGCGGTGATTGTCCAGCCGTTGGTTGCTACAACGTCGACTTATCGCCAGTTGAGCTGCTAAGGCAGCGATTTCCTGTGTTATTACAAAACTAAAAGCCATTTTTGGGTCAACAGCATCTCCCGTCATTCTATGCATCCTGTTAGGAAGCTAAACACCAGCGTTTTTAGCTTCCTATTTTGTTTTTTTACTGGTGTAAGGCTGTTAAGTTATTAGGTTAAAGGCTATTTTCATCAAACCCTTCCCCCATACTCCCTACCCATTGGGTTTTTAGCTTTGCCCTGTTACAATGGCAGACTATTTTGAAAGATTTTTTGCAGAGGATGTGTGTCATGCCCGTCATTACCTTACCTGATGGTTCTCAGCGCAGCTTTGATGCGCCTGTTTCGATTATGCAAGTCGCAGCCAGTATCGGCGCTGGTTTGGCAAAGGCTTGTATCGCTGGTCGCGTGAATGGCGAATTGCACGATGCTTGCGATCTTATCGAAACGGATAGCACGCTATCCATTCTTACCATCAAAGATGAAGACGGTTTGCATATTATGCGCCACTCTTGTGCGCATCTATTTGGACATGCGCTCAAGCAGCTTTATCCCGCAGCACAAATGGCGATTGGTCCTGTTATCGAAAACGGTTTTTATTACGATATTGACCTCGAACACCGTTTAACAGATGACGATATTGCTGCGATTGAAAAACGCATGATCCAGTTAGCGAAAACAGGCTATGCTGTGGTTAAAAAAGTCACCCCACGTGCTGATGTGATTCGTGTGTTCACGGAACGTAATGAACCTTACAAACTAGAATTGGTTAACGATATTCCTGATAGTCAAGTCGAGATGAACCTCTACTATCACGAAGAATACGTTGATATGTGTCGTGGACCTCATGTGCCGAACATGGGCTTTACCAAAGCATTCAAGTTGACTAAATTTGCAGGAGCTTACTGGCGCGGCGATAGCAAAAATAAAATGTTACAGCGCGTTTATGGTGTTGCCTTTGCTTCTGATAAAGAGTTGAAAGACTATCTCACGATGATGGAAGAAGCGGAAAAACGCGATCATCGTAAGCTAGGTAAACAATTAGACTTGTTCCACTTTCACGAAGAAGCGCCAGGTGCAGTTTTTTGGCACCCTAGAGGCTGGACAGTATTTCAGCAATTAATTAGCTACATGCGTGCGCGTCAAGAGAAAGCAGGCTATGTCGAAATTAATACCCCAGATGTGATGGATCGTAGCTTGTGGGAGGTGTCAGGTCACTGGTTTAACTACCGCGACAATATGTTTACCACCACCACAGAAGACGAGCGCGTGTTTGCCCTTAAGCCAATGAATTGCCCTGGCGGTATGCTCATGTACGCGCACGGTCAGAAAAGTTACCGTGACCTGCCATTGCGCATGGCAGAGTTTGGTAAGGTGCATCGTTATGAGCCATCAGGTGCGTTACACGGCTTAATGCGTGTGCGTCACTTCACGCAAGACGATGCGCATATTTTCTGTACCGAAGGACAGATGGCGCAAGAATGCCAAGATGTCGTGGCGTTAGTATTGGATATTTATAAAGAGTTTGGCTTTGAAAATATTCATATTAAGTTATCGACACGCCCAGCCAATCGCATTGGTTCCGATGAAACGTGGGATATTTTAGAAGCCGCTTTGGCGAGTTCTTTAGAAACAATGGGCTTGCCTTATACGCTTTTCCCAGGTGAAGGGGCGTTCTATGGTCCTAAGTTAGAGTTTGTCTTGCGTGACGCGATTGGTCGTGATTGGCAGTGCGGTACGTTACAGGTGGATATGAGTTTGCCCGAACGATTCGACTTAACCTACATTAGTGATGATGGCACGCGTAAACGTCCTGTGATGTTGCACCGCGCGCTATTTGGCTCGTTAGAGCGTTTTTGTGGTATTTTACTCGAGCATTATGCAGGAAATTACCCTGTTTGGTTAGCACCTGTTCAGTTGGTTGTTTTACCTGTATCTGAAGTTTTTGCTGATTACGCGCAAAAAGTGGTTGCAGAATTGCGCCAATCGGGTTATCGTGTCGAGCTAGACTTGAGAAATGAGAAGTTGGGTTATAAAATCCGCGAACATGCGATGCAACGTGTCCCGTATACGCTCGTTGTTGGTGAGCAAGAACGTGCAACGGACACCGTGAATATACGTGTTCGTGGCGGAGAAGTTTTGGGTAATATGACGATTGCCCAATTGAATGAACACCTTGGTCAAGACGTTGCTCGCAAGGGCAGAACGGCATAAGTTAAGCTGTTAGACTAAGGAATTTTGTGTCTTTTAAGGAGTAAGTGTTATCAGTAAGCGACCTATCGTGCGCAGTACCGCACCAGAAGAAAGTAACCGTAAGGAACGTATCAATGGTGAAATTCGCGCATCCTCTGTACGTCTGATCGGACCTGAAGGTGAGCAAATCGGAATTGTGAAGCTGATTGATGCACTTCGCGCCGCAGAAGCCGCAGAAATGGATTTGGTGGAAATTGCTGCGCAAGCAGAGCCGCCTGTCTGTCGAGTCATGGATTATGGTAAATTCCAGTTCCAGTTGCAGAAAAAAGCAGCTGAAGCGAAGAAAAAACAGAAACAGATTCAAATCAAAGAACTCAAGTTCCGCCCTGGAACCGAGGAAGGCGATTATCAGGTCAAGCTACGCAACCTGAAACGCTTTTTGGAAGAGGGTGACCGAATCAAGGTCATTGTGTGGTTTCGTGGTCGCGAAATCGCACACAAGGAACTGGGCCTGAAAGTGTTAGAACGCATTCAGGTCGATATCGAAGGCTTAGGTGTCATTGATCAATTGCCGAAACTAGAAGGTCGCCAATTGATGATGATGGTTATTCCGTCGAAATCAAACTAAACGAGACGCGTGAGGGTGCCTTAGTAATAAGTCACTCAGAAAGTTGATGATAACGAGGTAATTCTGCTGTTTCAAAAAGTAAGCTTACATAGGTAAGTGCTTTTTGGGGCAGTAGAATTAAACGAAGTTAGAGCAGCTTTATGAGTGACTGGCACTACTTGCAGAGCCAATCCTCGGTGCTCAGTCTCACTCCATCAATGCGTAGCAAAAAAGGTATAGGACACGATTATGCCAAAGATGAAAACTAAAAGCGGTGCTAAAAAACGCTTTACCAAAACAGGTTCAGGCCGTTTTAAGTGCAAGCACTCGTTCACTCGTCATATCTTGACTAAGAAAACAACTAAGCGCAAACGCCAATTACGTGCGCCTAACATGGTTCACGATAGTGATGTCGCATCTGTTCGCCAGATGATGCCTTACGCGTAAGTATTAGAAAAGGAAATTAAAGAATGGCAAGAGTTAAACGTGGTGTTGTCGCGCGTGCGCGTCACAAAAAAATTACCGACGCAGCTAAAGGCTACCGTGGTCGTCGTAAGAACGTGTATCGCGTCGCGGTACAAGCGGTTATCAAAGCAGGTCAATATGCTTACCGTGATCGTCGTCAGAAGAAGCGTCAATTCCGCGCACTATGGATCGCTCGTATCAACGCAGCCGTTCGTAGCTTGGATATGACTTACAGCAAGTTCATCAACGGCTTGAAAAAGGCTAATATCGAAATCGACCGTAAGGTACTTTCTGATATGGCTGTACATGATATGGCAGCTTTCACTGTCATCGCGCGTCAAGCTCAAGCTGCGCTAGCTGCTTAAGTGTTTCCTCCAAAACTTATAGGGATGGGGGTTCTGGGGGAAGGGTTGAACTGAGTGCGTGATTGCTTAATTTTAATACCCTTCCACCAGCTAAAAAATAGATAAGAGACGCTAAAAACAGAGCAAAGCGAAGTTTTTTAGCCGTTCTCTTAATTCTGATTGTATCAGAATAAAAACGGGGGTCTTTTGACCCCTGTTTTTCTTTAACTGCTGTTTCAATTTGCTAGCAGGATATGTTGCTAGCAAATTGGAATCGAACATGGAATCCGCTATGCAAATGGATGAATTATTACAAACTGCTTTGGCTGATATTGCTGCCGCTACGACGCTAGAGATAATTGAGGTCTTGCGCGTGCAGTATTTCGGTAAGAAAGGCGCATTGACTGAGTTAAGTAAGTTGCTCGGACAGGCTTCACCTGAAGAAAAGCCAATTTTGGGTGCAAAAGTGACCGCATTACGCAGTGCGATTACCGAAGCGATGAATGGTAAAAAATCGGCATTAGAGGCTGCAGCCTTATCTGAAAAGTTGTCGAAAGAGCAGATTGATGTCAGCTTGCCTGGGCGTGATGCGCAGGTGGGTAGCTTGCATCCTGTTACCTTAACCATTGCCCGCATTACCGATTGGTTTGCTCAGTTGGGCTTTTCGGTCGAGCAGGGTCCTGAAATCGAAGATGATGTACACAACTTTGAAGCCTTAAATATTCCCGAAACGCATCCAGCACGTGCCATGCACGATACCTTCTATTTCGATAGCGGCTTGTTGTTACGTACCCATACTTCGCCCGTACAGGTGCGGACAATGGAACACCAACAGCCGCCTTTGCGTATTATTGCACCTGGTCGCGTCTATCGTTGTGACTCAGATCAGACGCATACGCCGATGTTCCATCAGATCGAAGGCTTGGTTGTTGATAAAACAGCTAACTTTGCGCAGTTAAAATCATTACTCGAAGCCTTTTTGATTCATTTCTTTGATGATGAGAATTTGAAAGTGCGTTTCCGTCCTTCTTACTTCCCTTTCACTGAGCCTTCGGCAGAGGTCGATATCGCGACCACGGTATTGGGTGGGCGTTGGATTGAGGTCTTGGGTTGTGGTGTCGTTCATCCGAATGTCTTGCGCCATGCTGGGATTGATCCAGAAGAATACACTGGCTTTGCCTTTGGTTTGGGCATCGAGCGTTTAGCGATGCTCCGTTTTGGTGTGCCCGATTTACGCATGCTATTTGAAAACGATGTGCGCTTTTTGCGTCAGTTTCAGGCTTAAGGGGAGGCTGTAAAATGAAGTTTTCGTTTGATTGGCTGACCTCAATGGTCAATACGGGTTTGGATTTGAATACAACCTGTGCGCGTCTGAATGATTTAGGGCTAGAAGTAGAGGAAGTAACCCAAGCGGCAGCAGATTTTTCTGGTGTCGTTGTTGGTAAAGTACTTACTGTTGCACCGCATCCCGATGCGGATAAATTACGTGTTACCACGGTTGATGTGGGTCGTAGCGAGCCAGTGCAAATTGTCTGTGGCGCACCTAACGTGCGTGAAGGTATGTTTGCACCAACGGCCTTGGTCGGTGCGGTGTTGCCTGGTATCACCATTAAAGATGCAAAATTGCGTGGTGTTGCTTCGTCTGGCATGTTGTGTTCGGCGGGTGAGTTGGGGATTGAAGGGCAGGCCAGTGGCTTGTGGGATTTGCCAACGAATTTAACGGTTGGTGAAGATATTCGCACGGCGTTGAATTTGAATGATAGCAGCATCGAAGTGTCATTAACGCCAAACCGTGCCGATGCCTTGAGTGTGCTGGGTGTGGCGCGTGATTTGTCGGCATTAAGTGGCGCAGCTCTGTCAGCGCCAACGGCAATCTTACCTGTTGCTAGCCTGTCTGCTGCGCCAGCGATTCAGGTTGCCGATCATTCAGCTTGCCCAACTTATTTAGGCTGTATGGTCGAAATGGAAAAAGGGGCAGCTACGCCATTATGGATGCAAGAACGTTTGCGTCGTAGTGGCTTGCGGAGCTTGGGTTTGTGGGTCGATGTGACTAACTATGTGTTGCTCGAATTGGGTCAGCCGATGCATGCCTTCGACGCCGATAAGTTACAGGGCAGTGTTCAGGTTCGCTGGGCAAATGCGGGTGAGTCTTGTACCTTGCTAGATGGCAAAAGCGTCACCTTGGCTGCTGATATGTTGGTCGTTGCCGATAATCGTGGTGCGATTGCTTTGGCGGGCATTATGGGCGGCGCGGATACTGCTGTTGATGACAATACCACGCGTGTCATGTTGGAATGTGCGCATTTTACGCCAG
>DZAT01000086.1 GCA_022736205.1 Thiomicrospira cyclica | reverse complement strand
CCTGCGGATTAACAGTCCGTCGCTCTACCGACTGAGCTATCAGGGAATCGATGAAAAGAAGTATAGCAGATTTTAGACAATTTGCAACCCATTTACACCAAAAAACTTTCACAGAAGACGTTTTAACAGGCTTTTACTACCCTTTCGAGTTAATAACCTTTTTAACTTGGCGTAGACACCTGCTCAAAAATGGCTCTTAAATTGACGCTGGCTTTCAGTTTTGCTGCCAGCAGATATAACCCACCCAGCTTTCGATGAAAAAATAGCGCATCTGCGGGCGGGGTGTGCCAGTAACCCAGTTGCAGACTCAATGTCATTCCTTTGTCTTTAATGCTTGATGCCAAATCTGACTGTCCAAAATCAAATGGTATATCCTGTTTGATGGGTTCACAAGCAAGATTTAATAGCTCAAGAAGCGCTGCTTTCTGCTTAGGAGTAATATTTTCACTAAAAAAGCCAATGTGTTCAGCTGCGCTTTCGATTCCAGCCTGATTACCATGCATAGCCGCCCAAATTAGCTGGTAATAACCTTGGCTGATGGCATCACCGTATTGCCGTGTTGCACCGAAATCAAGCAAAACAATACGTTGGCTGCTCAACTGATATTGATAATTGGCAAAGTTAGGATCTGTCTGCACGAGTTTAAACAAAAACATTTCTTTAAATAACAGCTCAAACAATGACGACATGATGGCGTCTCTTACTGCTTGCGGTTCATGCACACAAGATTCGATGGCTTGACCTTGCACAAAATCCATCGCTAATATGCTGTCACTCGACAGTGCTTCATGGACTGTTGGGATGATAAAACGCTTATCATTAGCTAAATGTGCTTGATATTGCCCCAAACACTGCGCCTCGTGTCGATAATCTGCTTCAAGGTGAAGTTGCAACTTCGCTTCTTCAAGCAAAGGCAGCAAGTCAACTTCTTTGGGGATTACCCCTGTAATGGTTAAGCAATCTCGATAGGTTGTCGACATCGCTATCAATGGTGGTGCGAATGCCTGGGTATTGAACTTTTATCGCTAAACGCTGACCATCATGGGTCATAGCTTCGTGTACTTGTCCGATCGATGCCGCAGCAATGGGCTGCCAATTAAAACGCTTCAATTTAGATTGCCATCCCCGACCCCAAGCATTTTCTAACTGCTTAATAAGTTGGTTTGACGGCATGGATTTTCCTTCTGAGCGCAATCGAGACAAAATAAGACTGAACGCTTCAGGCATCAACTCCCCTGCATCCATCGATAATAACTGACCCACTTTCATGGCTGCACCGCGCATACCCGCCAAATGATCCGCAAACCGCTGCGCATTTTTAGGCGTTAATAGTAAATCTTGCATCGTGACGCGCTTACCCTGCACCAACTGCTTGCCACCCTCTAGCAACATATTCCCCATAACACCAGTTGCCATCGATCCGATATGAGCTAATCGACTGATCTTCCCTGTCGGCATATGTTGTTCTTGAATCAGATTGGATGTCATATTAAGCATTTACCAAAACCCTGAAAAGTCGATTTTCTTTTCTGACTGAGTTTTTCCTGCTGGCAACCAAGCCGCCCACTGTGGAATGGCTTGTCCTGCTGGCGTGGTTAGTGCGCCATTGACCTGCCAAGCAGTCGTGTTAACACGAGCAACAAGGTTACTGCGCACATCACCCGTTGCCGCTATCGCATCCCAAGCCCAATCCCCTGAAAGTACTTGCTTTGCTTGCCAGTTCCAGTTAATACACGCCTTTTCGGGCAATAGTTGACTATTCACGCACACACCACCTTGCCAAACGCTGCCTGTTGGATCGGACAAAGTGATTGCTGGCATACTGGGCAATAATGACACAGCAAAACGCGTTGGCAGTTGAATCAGCGCAAAAACCAACGTGAGAGCAATGCCCAATAAGAAGAACCCGACTTTCATAAACTTCCCCAAATCAGATTACCTGATACCAACCCTAACTCGGTTCGATTCAAGTCTAAGGTTGCAACCAATAATCCTGCTTGGCTCAACTGATTCAACCAGTTAAACAATTCTGTGGCATTGGCCTGATTGACTTGTCCTTTTAACTGATCATTAACAATGCGAATATCGCTTACTTTTCCCTGCAAACTTGCTGGCAAAGGATGACGCGACAAGGTTGCCATCATCGCCTCGCCACCGATAGCCAAAGCACCATTCGCAGGCATCTGAGCAATAATCGCCTGCAACTGTTGCTGCTGGTTCGTCGCTTGCATTAAGGCTTTATGGCTATCAGTTTGCCACTGCCACCAACTCGTGACCAATACAAACAATAGCGCTACACTGAATAACATCACCACTAAGGGCGCTCTAGGATGCTGCATTAACTCAGTCAAGTTGGCTTTTATATCATGATGATTCATTGCGCCATTCCTTGAGAAATCTCACATTGATAGTCGGACATCCAACGCAATTGCCAAGGCGCCAACACTTGCGTGCGACGACGTTGCTCATCACTCATCGCATCTGTCCAAGACACAAGCAACCGACTCTGCTGCCAAGTTAAGTGTTGCACGGGCGGCAACCCGCTCAGCGCCTGTTGAGCAACCTGTACTGCCGACATCAAGGATGCGGCTTGCTCTTTACTGGCTGCCTGTCGACGCGTCAACTCACTTTTTGCCTGAACTAACGGATTGACCCGACGTTTAATATCAGGGAAGGACGCGGTAAATTGCGCTTCGGTTTGTTGTTTAATCGCCTGTGCCTGTTGCTGCGCTTGCCATGCCGACAAACTCGTACTTACCGACCACACGCCAATCAATAAAGCGGATAAGGTTAATGGCAGACGGTAAACGGCAAGTTTGCGCATGTTAAACCAATCGCGTCCCGCACCTTCGCGCAAATCAAAATTAGGTGTTTGTGGCACAAACGATGTTAAGGGATGCCAATTAAGCTGCCACATTTGCCAGCTTTTGGGCTTATCCTGAGCATAAACCTGTATCGGTTGTTGCGATTGAGTTTGCAAGACACTCAGCAAGACCGTCATCTGCGCCATATCACCTGCTGCGCCCTGCCATTGTCCCCAACGCAAGCGCACACGATTGTCTTCAATAACCGCCGTAATACCCTTATCTTCTGCCCATGGCAATGCCAACACATCAGGACAAACCGCAGTACCTGCATCTTGATGCTGACTAAGCCAATCTTGCCACACCGATTCACTCACAACAGCAAGCCAACGCAGTCCCTCGACATCCTGTGATGTTGGTACAATACGCAGTTGCTCAACTGAATCAGCACATTTTTCTTCGACGGCAAAAGGCAGCGCTTCGCGCCACCCTCGACTTTTGGGCAAGCTAACCGATTGCCAACTGACCGATTCAGAAGGAAACCATTGCCACTGTTTAACGCTATTGACCATTTTGATCGCCCTTTAATAGACCAACTCCGCTTGCACACCCAACAGCGTCAACCCAGACATCAACCCCGAACTCGGCTTCACACGCATCGACTGTGCATGATTGAGCGGCACTTGCCAACCATTTTGCTGCCAAAAGAAGCGTAACGATTTACCATTCTCGTCATCACGCGATTGCGATAACAACTGGCGTAACGCACCAACATCCCAATCTTCATTCGCATCAAGTGTTAACAAAATCGCTTTGGCATGTTCGATTTTCGCCTCGTGAAACGGCAGAATTCGACTGGCACGCAAGCGCGTCTGCCCCGAATAACCATCAATCGACAACTCACCTTCAACCACCACCAGCATATCGACACTGATTTTGTTTAAGACTTCATTGCCTAGCTCACCAAAAGCCGACACTTCTAAAACAGTATCATTATCTTCGATGGCGACAAACACCATCTTATTGCCCTTTTTACCGATTTTCATACGCAAGCTATCGACCCGACCCGCCAACAAGACTTGCTGACCACTACGTTTACCCATTTCGGCGGCTCTGGGTTTAGGCAAACTGGCAAGGGTATGGGCAAAGCTGCGTGCTTGCTCTCGCACCACATCAAACGGATGACCACTGATATAAAAGCCCAACACGGCTTTTTCCTTGCGCAATAACCCATCCAATTCCCACACATCAGTTTCATCGTAGATACATAAAGAAGGCGTTAAATCAACACTATCATCGCCACCACCAAACAAGTCATTCTGACCGCTGGCAGCACGCTCATTTTCTTGTTGGGCATAATCTAACGCCTTGGTTAAATTAGCGTGTAAGGCTGCTCGATGCGTCCCTAGCTCATCCATCGCCCCCGAATCAATCAACGCTTCAATCACACGGCGGTTAAGCAACTTGTAGGTACGATGACAAAAATCAAACAGGTCTTTGAACGCACCACCCTTTTCTCGCTCACCCATCACGCCCGTTAACGCTTCAACGCCAGCGCCTTTAATTGCCCCCAGACCAAAGCGGATGCTTTTTAAGGTTTGTACAGCAAAGGTTGTCGCACTTTGGTTAATCGAGGGTGGCAAAATGGTTAAGCCCATTGAGCGACATTCTTTGAGCATATGAACCACTTTTTCAGTGTTGTCCATATCGGCAGTGAGTACAGCAGCCATCAGATAGGCTGGATAATGCGTTTTTAACCAAGCGGTCTGATAAGAAACCAGCGCGTAAGCAGCCGAGTGCGACTTGTTAAAACCGTAGTTGGCAAACTCTTCCATAATGTCGAAAGTTCGACCAGCGATTTCAGGATCAACCCCATTGCTATCCGCGCCTTGACGGAAAATCTCACGCTGGCGCGACATCTCAGCAGCATCTTTTTTACCCATGGCACGACGCAACAAGTCTGCACCGCCCAGACTATATTTCGCCATAATCTGAGCCGTTTGCATCACCTGCTCTTGATACAAAATCGTACCGTAAGTCGGGTTCAAAATAGGCTCTAAACAGGGGTGTAAATATTCAACCTTTTGTCGACCATGCTTACGATTAATAAAGTCATCGACCATCCCTGACCCCAAAGGTCCTGGGCGGAACAGTGCCACCAAAGCAACAATATCTTCAAAACAGTCGGGCTGTAATCGACGAATCAAATCCTGCATCCCTGTTGATTCCAACTGGAATACTCCCGATGTATTGCCTGTTTTAATCATGTCATAGGTTTTTTTATCGACCAGAGGAATACGGCTAATATCAACCAATGGACCATCGGCACGCGCATCACCTGTTTGATGCATAATGGCTGGCAGCTGCCCAGAATTAATCCCCTTCACAGCCCAATCGATAATGGTGAGTGTGCGCAGCCCCAAAAAGTCGAACTTTACTAATCCGACCGACTCCACATCGCTCTTGTCGAACTGGGTAACCAAGTTACTACCATCAGCCTCACAATACATGGGCGCAAACGTCCATAATGGACGCGGACCAATAACTACCCCACCCGCATGACGACCAGCATTACGCGCTAGCCCTTCGAGCTTGAGTGCCAGCTTCAGGAAATAACTAACCTCCTCATCATTCTCGAACTTATCTTTGAGTTCTGGCTCTTTTTCGATGGCATCACTGAGTGTGATCCCCAGTTCATTCGGGATAAGTTTGGCGATACGATCAACAAAGCCATAAGCAAAACCGAGCACACGCCCTACATCGCGAATAACGCCTTTCGCTGCCATAGTACCGTAGGTAATAATCTGCGATACGTGGTCGCGCCCGTACTTACGCGCCACATAATCAATGACCTCATCGCGTCGCTCCATACAGAAATCAACGTCAAAGTCGGGCATGGAGACACGCTCAGGGTTGAGGAATCGCTCGAACAGCAAATCGTAGGGCAACGGATCTAAGTCGGTAATTTTAAGCGCATATGCAACCAAAGAACCCGCCCCTGAACCCCGCCCAGGTCCAACAGGAATACCGTTATCCTTTGCCCACTGAATAAAGTCAGCAACAATTAAGAAGTAGCCAGGGAACCCCATTTGTAAAATGGTATTCAACTCGACTTCTAAACGATCACGATAAACCTTCGCTTTGCTTTCAAACTCAGGATCATCAGGATTTAGAATAATCGCTAAACGCTCTTTTA
>DZAT01000085.1 GCA_022736205.1 Thiomicrospira cyclica | reverse complement strand
TAAATCTTTTTGTGCAAGTGCAGCTAGATTACGTAATAAAAATAAGTTAATATCGCAAACAATTATTTGCATATAAGAGACCAATGATGCCCATCCTCACAGCCAAGCCAAGCCTAAAACTAACCTCTTTATCTATCGCGGCTATTCTGGCAGCAACTACCTTTGCTACAGGCTGTAATCCTGTGCAAGACTCAAGCAATCTTTTCAAACAAACGTTTAATAGCGATGATCCTTGCAGCAATAACGCTCGTAATATTGGTATTCTTGCAGGTTCGGTACTGGGTGCTGTTATTGCCAATAAAGTTGGCGATGGTAATGCGGCAATTATCACAGGAACACTTTTAGGTGCGGGTTTAGGTGCGCTCATTGGCAATGATATTGATGATCGTCGCTGTGAGTTATCTAAAATTTCTAAAAAATATCAAGTGCCGATCCAAACAGAAGAAATTGCTGCAACAGATGCAGGCATGACCGTTGAATCTGCGAGTAAGGATAAAAAGTCTGAATCAATAGGCTTAAAAGTTAGTCTGCAAGATACGGGAAAACAATTCGCGTCGGGTTCTGATCAGCTTACGCCAGAAGCAAAAGCCTATTTTGCAGAAATTGCAAAAACATATAGCCCTACCTCCATTGCGACCAAAGATCCTAAAACGCGCCAACAACAAGAGCAGCTACTAAAACAGAAAAAAATACTACTCATGGGTCATACTGATGACGTGGGCAGTACTAATTTTAATGCCGAGTTGGCAGAAAAAAGAGCCAAAGTTGTCGCTGAGTTATTTGCAGCTAATGGTGTTCCTCGCGATAACTTGCACTATCAAGGTGCTGGTGAGACGCAACCCATTGCGGATAATCGCACTGAAGAGGGTAGAGCTAAAAATCGTCGCGCTGAAATTGTAGAATTGCCGAACCAAGAAGCCTTAGAAAGTTACTTGGCATTACGAAAACCTGTTATTGCTTATTATCGTACTGAATCTGGCAAAGGTTTTGGTGGGCATAAATCAATGCCAACAAAGCCAACAGCGGCGATCACTAAGCCCAGTGTTTCACGTGATGAGGCAAAGAGCAAAGCAGATACGGTGGCTAAAATATTAGTGCCTGCAGCGAAGCAACCGCAAGTTGCGAGCAAGTGGCGCTTTGAGGGTAATGCCTTAACGCAAACTAATGCCGCAGTTAGTGTCGGTGAGGTTGTGCCCGAAAAAGATAAATGGGCATGGATGCCCTTCATTAGTACAGCCAATGCCTCGTCAATGGATAGCGTCTATGCTAACACTTGTGCGGCGGATCGTCCTAGGGCTGCGAGAGGAGTTAAATCATTGGCTTCAGGCAAAGAAATTGAATATAAGACATCTAACTTTTTGCCAGGGATGAATAACACGGCATGGATGGGAGATGTGGGTCAACATCGCGTCGGTCTTGCTGGTGTTGCAGTGGCACGTGATGGGTCTGTCCCGACTAAAAATCCAACGCTAATCGTATATGCCAATAATAGGCCATCAACTTCAGATCAACCAGCAGCAAAACTGACAGCACAGGCTAATGCCTATCAAGGTAAAGAGGGCGTGCTATATCGCGTATTTGTTACCGAGGATACGACACCAGTGAGTTGTATTGATATGGTTGTATCAAATAAATCGCCTTTTTCCACAAGCAGTGGCTATCTGATTCATCAAGAGTCGGGACAGGCGTTTGCTACAGAATTTAAACCAAATAAAATTTAATATTATTAAGGGATGAAAAGCATGACATTGATGCAAGTGATTACCCAATTCTGGTGGGCTGTTTTGTCTTCTATGGTTGGTATTGTGTTACTTATTAACTACTGGGACAAGGTTAAATGGTGGTGGATGAATACGTGGTATGCGTTCCCACTGTTTGGCAAGCTTTCTCGTCTTGCTCGAGATGACACAAGAGACTCTTCTCATGCTGGTTGGCTTAAGTCTGAGCGCACCTTGTGTGCAGACTATGCTAAGTTTATTGGTGTTAAAAGTAAAATCGAATTTGATCGTTATAACAGTTATTTAGAGCGATCGGGTGATTTAGGTCGTAAACCGCTTTCTTTATTTATGTGGTTATTGATCATTGCTTTGGTGATTGTCGAGGCTATGGGGTTCTCGTATGTATTGGCTGGTTATACTGTGCCAGGTGCGAGTGAAGCAATGCAAACTTATGGTGCGATGGGCATTGCATTTTTAGTTTCTGTTATTCTGGTTGCATTTACCCACTATACAGGTCACGAGTTGTATCAAAATGGCAAAATTAATGAAGCTCGCCAGGAGTGGCGAGATGCAGGAAAAAAAGGTCAACTGACCTATAAAACAAGTGTCTCTTTGGCGAATAATCACGAAGATGATGATAAGCCCCATTTTACCCAAATGGCACATCGTGTCGGAAAAACACCAAAACATGTACTAACTATCTTGACGGCAGTCTTTGTTTTAGGTGTCGCTGTTGGGGCAACCTATGTGCGTGGTGTTGTTTTAGAAAAGCAATTAACAGCTGAAGTTGCAGGTACGCAGAGCAATTACTTTGGCGTACCTAAGGATTTAGCTGATGTTGCCTCGGCGGCAGAAACAAAGGCGCTGCAAGACACGCAAAACTTAGATCGAGAAGGTGGCTGGAGCACTTTCATTGTTCTTGCTGTCATTTTTGTTTTCTTGCAGATTTTAGGCGTCATTCTTGGTTATAAATATGGCTTTGCTGGGCTAGAAAGCAGTCATGCCTTCAAGGGACTTGGACATGGACGCTTTCATACTTATGATGAAGTTCGTCATTACGTAGAAGAAATCGTTTCGATTGCTCAAGCTCGTCTAGAAACATTACAACAGCGCTTAGAGGAACACAACTCGCTTCATGGCAATCAAGGTGTGGATACGAACAAATCGTTTCGCAATTATTTATTAGAGGATGCGTTAGAAAAAGATTCTCATAATCAACAGCATGAGGCAATTGGTCAGTCAAAAATTCAAGAATCACCCGTGAAGGTGTCACCAGCTCCAGCCGCCCCTGCTGTGGAAGAGGATGAAGAGATCGTGTTGCAAAAAGAGCTAGAAGCGGTTGAAAAGCAGAATCGCGTAAACGAAATGAAACGTAAAATTGCAGAAGCGAAAGGCGAGGCTGTGTAATGCGTAACACTCTATTTTCATTATTGATTGCAGGTATAACGATCGCATTACCATTGAGTAGTGCGATTGCTGTGTCTGACATGCCAAGCTGCTCGGCGATTGCTAAATTATCCGAAAAAGCAGCTGATCGTTTTATATTGATCGCGGTAGATCAAACAACCGTTTCCGATGCGAACTTAATGACCAAATTTATTCGCATTGCAACAGATGGTGTTCAGCCAGCAACGGCCGTCAGCACCTATACCTTTTCTGCTTTTTCTCAAGGAAAGTATTTGTCAGAAGGTTTTTCTGCAACCTTAGATGCGGCTATTCCTGAAAAAGAGCGTTATGAAATTTCAAAGAAAACCTTATCTGTATTCGATCGTTGCGTGATGCAAAAAGCTCCAGCGATGACTAAGCAGATTCAAGAAAATTTGTCGCAATCTATGCAACAAGCGAGCGGTAATTTAGTTAAATCGGATGTTATGTTGAGTCTTGATGAGTTGGCAAAGGTTGTTAGAAGCCATGCTGCCAACAGCAAGCATGTGTTGGTTTTTTCCGATATGCTTGAAAACTCGACGATAACCAGTTTTTATGCCAGTAATGCAGTACGAAAAATTGACCACACCAAAGAGTTAGCATTGGTAGAAAAAGCGGGAATGTTTGCCGATTTTGGTGGCGCTAAGGTTTACGTCATGGGCGCGGGGCTTGTCTCGGAGCAAGGTAAAGCCAAGGGCGTTTACCGTGATCCGAAAATGATGCAAGAACTTAAAGCCTTTTGGACAGAGTGGTTCAAACGCTCCAATGCTGAATTGGTCGAGTTTGGTGCGCCAGAGATGTTGGGAGAAATTAAATGAACCATGCGTTTTATCGAGTAAGTGCGCTTGTTGGCTTAAGCGTATTGCTTTTGGGATGTAGTAGCGAGCCCTCGGAAGCTGATATTAAAGCTGCTGTACAAGCACAGTACGATGCAGTAAATAGTTTAAGTGGCATGTTTGGCATGAAAAAAGATATTGCAAATCTTACATCTGTTGAGAAGGTAGGTTGTAGTTCGGTAAGGGATAAAGTGTTTCGTTGCGATGTGGTTGTAACTGGTGGTAATGCAATTACTGGAGAAGGTAAAAGTACTGCAAGTCTCCTGCTAATGAAAACAAAGGAAGGATGGGCAGAAGTTGAACAGTAAGATTACGACACGCGTGTTTTAGTTGGGTCTTAATTTTTCTAACGACTTATAAAAATTGATTCAAAATAAAGAAAGGAATCAACGATGAAAAAGACATTATTATCTGTTGCGATGGTGGCTGTTTTAGTAAGTGGCTGCGATGCCTTGCCAACTAAAAAAGATGCCGCTCCGCAAACGGCGTTACAAAAACTCAAAAGTGACAACCCCAGCGGTTTAACCTTTGTGAAGCCAGAAGAAATTAAAAGTCTCGCTAAGGAAACAGCGGGCGCTGCTTCTTCTGGCTTGGGTACGATTGGCTTTGGTGCGTTAGAAACAGAACTGAATAATTTGTATAGCAGTTTTTTTGCAACCATGAATGTCGATATGCCTTACCAGCCAAAAATAGTGATTGGTGGCGCGAGCGCCCAACAAATTCAATTAATGTCAAATGGTGATGTGGTCATTGATTATGGCTTGCTTAAAGGGTTTACGAGGCAAGAACAAATTGCACCTGTGTTAGCAAGCTCGGCGGCTTTGGTCGCCTCTGGTTATCGTCAGACGCAGCAAAATAAAAAAGTCATGGCGTTTTCATCGCAAATTTTAGGCTTAAAAAGTCAAGCCAACAACGATACGTTGGGCTCTCTTAAAGAAAAAGCACTGGGTATGGCACTCGATGAACTGTCTGAAGGGCTAGAGTCTGGCATGCTAAAAGATGCCGACCGTTTAGCGATGGAGTTGTTGGCATCAAAAGGCTACGATCCGCAGTTGCTGTTGGAGCGCTTGCCTGGTTCGGTATCTAATCCAGTTAAAACAACCGACAATCTGGCAGCAGGCGAAGCAGGCGGCGATATCGCTGCTGGGGTTACCAATCTTGTGAAAGGGCTTTTCTCATCTGCTAAAGAGAAAGCCGTTGGGCCGAAAGAGAGTCGCTACGATGCAGCTAAATTGTCCTTGCAAGTAATGCCATTGTTACCACCAGCCGTTCAGTCTGTATCATCGTATAACAGCATTTTTGCCTCGGCTGATACGCAAAAGCGTTTTATGCTAATCGATAGTTTGCAAAGACTACCTGAAACTAAGCAAATGAAACCGCAAGAGATTGCAGCGTTGCGTAATGTGTCAACGCTTGAGGGCTTAGAATGTGCGACAGTAACTGCTCATGCTAAAACTTTGTTTGCTTTTAATAGCAAAGCGGAAGCAGCCAGACTCACCGAACAATATGCGAATGTGTGCGCGACCAAGTCACAAGATTTTTCGGGGCTTGCGATTGCCTTCTTAGATAAAGCAGGGCGTAAACAAGAAGCATACAATATGGCTGTGATGGCAGATGATACCTTCGATGTGCCTCAATTTATGGTCGAGCGCATCCGTCTAGCAAAGCAGACAAATAGTTTTGATATGTCCGATGCGCGTTGCTCATTTGAATGGGGATTGTCCAGCGTTAATGGTATTAGAGTGCCCGATATGTGTAAAAGCGCACAACAGGGTCAGCCAAGCCAGTGGCTAGCGCAGTATATGCGCTAATCATCTACTTAATGGCGAAGAAGAGTGCCTTTAACCATCACCTTATTTTTCTTAGGCTCTCTAGGGAATATCTAACTGCTCGTCATTCCCGCGAAAGCGGGAATCTATCTCTTGATTTTATGGATCCCCGCCTATGCAGGGATGACGAAAAGGTGGTTTTTAGAAGTACTCTCTAGTGAAAGGGTGTCTTACTCAAACCCCATCTGCCGCCAAGCTTCATACACCACAACGGACACGGCATTCGATAAGTTTAAGCTACGAC
>DZAT01000179.1 GCA_022736205.1 Thiomicrospira cyclica | reverse complement strand
GCATAACGTCTTGAATATTTATAATACGACTCACGCATCAATCCTCTAATAATTCCCGAAAACCCAGATGGCGTTCAATCAAACCTAACCGGCGTGCCATTGAATCAAGCGTTTTAAAGCGTGCCGCATTTCGGCGCCAATGCTTATTATCATCCAGTGGTGTTCCGGATGAATACACTCCAGACTGCTGAATTGATTTAGTCACCATTGACATCCCCGTAATATGTACCTTATCCGCAAGCTTCAAATGACCAGCAAGGCCAACGCCACCCGCCAATAGGCAATACTCACCAACAATTGAACTTCCAGCCAAGCCCGCACAGCCTGCAATCGCTGAGTGCTTGCCAACAACTACGTTATGTGCAATCTGAACCAAGTTATCTATTTTGACACCATCCATAATCATGGTATCAGCAAGTGTTCCACGATCAATCGTTGTATTGGCTCCAATATCAACATCGTCACCAATAACAACTCGACCCAAATGCGGAACATGAGTCCAAGCACCCTGTTCCTGTACCAAACCAAAACCATCTGAACCAATCACAGCACCTGATAATATTCGACAACGTGCACCAATATTAACGTTATGCAAAATCGTTACCCGTGGAAACAATTTGGTTTCATCTGCAATTTGGCTCATTGCACCAATATGACAATGAGAACCAATCTGAACATCACGTCCAATTGATACATGATCTTCAATAACTACAAAAGGACCTATCCAGGCCGTCGAATTAATACTAGCGCAAGGACTAATAACAGCTGTAGGGTGGATGCCGTGATGAACCTTGGCAGGATGAATAATACTTACTGCTTTAGCAAATGTTAGGTGAGGATGATCAGATAATAGTAAATTTTTGCACTTGGCCTTATCTACAAATGATAAATGTTTGGGTGAAATTATTAAAGCACCACAACACGAATGCAGCGCCGCTTCTAAGTAGGCGGCATCTTGCACATAACAAAGTGAAGTAGTTTCTGCAAGATTTAGCGCAGCAACACCATCAACAATAAAAGAGGCATCGCCAATTAAGGGGATGCCTAGCTCTTGAGCAAGCTCAGAAAGATTCACAATTAAACCGAATTAGTGGCTAAGGTATTACTTAGCAGTTTGTAGACGTTCCAAAATTTTGTTGGTGATATCGACACTTGGGCTTGCAAAAACAACTCCGTCACTCAAAATTAAATCAAATTCCTCACTTTTGGCCATCTCGCTAATCACTTGGTAGACCGTACGTTGAAGCTTGGCCAACTCTTCGTTCTTTCGGAGATTCAAATCATCACGGAACTCGACTTGCTGACGTTGAAGTTCACGCATACGGCGGTTCAGATCACGCTCCTGACGTGAACGCTCAGCGTCGCTCATTGTGGCACCGTCCTTGCTCAGCTTTTGTTCAATGGCTTGGGCTTCTTTTTGGTTTCCTACTAAATCACGTTCACGAGATGAAAACTCCTTTTCAAG
>DZAT01000031.1:16007-23523 GCA_022736205.1 Thiomicrospira cyclica | reverse complement strand
CGTTAAAGGTAAGCAGCGTTATAAAACCGACGATATCGGTGATTTTATCATTGCCCGTGGCGATGGGTCGCCTGCCTTTTTCTTCTGTAACGCCATTGACGATGCGCTGATGGGTATTACCCACGTTTTGCGTGGCGAAGATCATTTAAGTAATACGCCTCGTCAGATTTTGATGCTTAAAGCATTGGGCTTGCCGATTCCCAGTTATGGTCATATCAACCTGATTTTAGGATCTGATGGTTCCCCCTTATCGAAGCGCAATGGCAGTCGTAATATCCGTCAGATGCAGGCTGAGGGCTTCCGTCCTGATGCGGTGTTAAATTATATGGCGCGTTTGGGTCATTATTATGAAAACCCAGCGTATATGAGTGCAGCCGAGTTGGGGGGAAACTTTAACATTGCTAACTGCGGTTCTGCGCCCGCACGTTTTGATGAAGCACAATTACACCATTGGCAAAAAGAAGCGGTCATGCGTATGGATGACGACGCTTGGTGGCAATGGATTGGTAGCGACACGCAAGCGTGTGTGCCGAGCGACAAAAAGGCGTTATTCATTGAAGCGATTCGTCCGAATACGGTGTTCCCTCAAGATGCCAAGGTGTGGGCAGATATTTTGTTAGCGGATTTGACGCTACCGACTGAAGCAGAAGAGGCGGTAGCAGCAACAGGTGATGCGTTCTTAACCGCCGTCGAAGCCAGTGTTGATTTGTCTTATGCCGACATGGTCGAAGCGGTCAAAGCCGCCAGTGGGGCAAAAGGTAAGGGCTTGTTTATGCCCTTGCGTCTACTCATGAGCGGTCGCCATGATGGTCCTGAATTGGCGAAGATGTGGCAACTCTTAGGTCGTGAGCGTATCTTGGCACGCTTAGGACAAGTCATGACAGTGAAAGCGGGGTAAGAAAAAGGCTTTTATGCTTTTTTCTTTTGCGTCCTTGCCAATAAGTGCTGTGCATGTTGTTGTGTTTCAACGCTGTCGTCGGTTGTGCCTAACATACGTGCTAACTCATGAATACGTCCTGCTTCATCTAGTATGTCAATTTGCGTTAAGGTGCTTTCGCCATCACTGGCTTTGGCAATCGACCAATGTTGATCCCCCCATGCGGCAACTTGGGGTTGGTGGGTAATGCAAAGCACTTGTTTGTGCTTGGCAATACTGGCAAGTTTTTGACCGATACTATCGGCAACACCACCACCAACACCGACATCAACTTCATCAAAAACAAGAACGGGCAAATGAATCTGATCGGCAACACAGACTTCGATTGCCAAGCTAATTCGTGCTAACTCACCACCCGATGCCACCTTTTGCATTGGATATAGGGCTTGCCCTGGGTTGGCAGAGAAAACGATTTGAGCGACATCCCAACCTGTGGCTTGTGGTTGTTCTTGTTGTGTTAGCTGCCATTCTAAACGGCTGTGTGTCATACCGAGTGCTTGTAATTGCTCGATAATCAGTGCAGCAATTTTCGGTGCGGCTTGTTGACGTTTGCCACTTAACTCATCTGCCAGTTTCTTGTAGGCAGCCAAGGCTTTTTCGATGTCCTTATCGAGTGTTTCGAGTGTTTCGCTTTGATTTTGCAAGCTTGTCAGTTCATCGCTAATGGTTTGAAGTTTGAGCCATAACGCATTGGGCATGACAAAGTATTTTTTGGCTAAACGATGCAACGCACTCAGTTTTGTATCCAATTCACTGAGTCGATAATCATTGACCACGGTATGGCGTGCCCGCTGTTGCAATTGTTCACCGATGTCATCCAATTCGGTGATGGCTGCTTTATATTGCGTGATTAATGCTGCTAGGGTGTCATCATGATGGCTGATGTCTTCTAATCCACGCAAACCGTGACCGAGTTGCGTTAAACAGCCACCCCGATCATTGGTAATTATTTGGTAAGTTTGTGACAGCGCACCAACAATATCCTGTGCATGACTCAAGCGCGAGTGTTCGTTAGAAAGTAGCTCGTAATCGCCTTCTGCTAAGGGATGTGCCGATAATTCTTCGTGCTGAAAAGACAGCAATGCCAAACGCTCTTGACGGCTTTTGGCATCAGCTTGTAACTGATTGCGCGTTTGCGTCAGTTTATGCCATACAGCCCATGCTTGTCGCACGTGGTTTTTGAGCATTGCATGCTGTCCCCAAGTGTCTAGCAAGTTCAGTTGGACGCTGGGCTGTAATAGGGCATGATGTTCATGCTGACTGTGCATTTCAACCAATAGCTCAGTAAATTGACGCAACTGACTCAGCGTAACGCTATTACCATTAATATAAGCTTTACTGCGACCGTCGTTATTGATGACGCGACGCAATAAGCATATATGCGTGTTTTCGTCTAAGTCGTGCGCTACTAGCCAATCTTGCGCCACTTGCAATTCGCTGATATTGAACTCAGCACTAACTTCGGCTTTATCGCTGTTAGGGCGTACCCAGAATGGCTGCGCTTTATCCCCTAAAACTGCCCCTAATGCATCGAGCAGTAACGATTTCCCAGCACCCGTTTCGCCCGTTAATACGGTAAGCTTTGGTGCAACGAGCAATTGTGCGTATTCGACAAGTACGAAATTACGAATAGTCAGTTCGAGTAGCATTTACAGCTTTTCTCCCCAGTGAAGTTTTTGACGCAGCATTAAAAAGTGATCGTGCGGTTTAGGATGAATCATGGTAACCACATGGCTGTGGCGTTCGATAAAAATACGATCAGATGCTTCCAAATGGAATTTGACATGACCATCGCAGGTGATTTGTGCGGGCTGATTGCGCTGCTCGCTGGAATGAATTTCGATGCGACTGGTGCTGGCAACGACGATCGGGCGGTTGCTCATCGAGTGCGGGTTAATCGACACTAAGGTGAGCGCTTCCAATGAAGGGTGCAAAATCGGACCGCCCGCTGAAAGGGCATAAGCTGTTGAGCCTGTTGGTGTGGCAATGATGAGGCCATCAGAGCGTTGCGATAAGACAAAGCGATTATCGATGGCTACTTCAAATTCAATCATATGCGCCATTTGCACTTTATGCAGTACCACGTCATTTAAAGCCAATTGGTCGTAACAGGTTTCACCATTACGCTCGATACGAATGCGCAACATCAGGCGTTGTTCTGTTTCGTATTGACCTTGCAATACGCTGATGACTCTGCTTTCCATGTCGGCAGCAGGGATATCTGTTAAGAAACCCAAGCGCCCTAAATTAACGCCTAAAATCGGACGTTGCCAATTGACAATATTACGTGCTGCCTCCAAAAAAGTGCCATCGCCACCGACAACAATCATCAAATCAACCGCTTGTGCGAGCAAATGCTGTGGCAAGCAAGCAGGCTGCTCGTGCATGGCTGGATAACTTTGTGCAGCCGTTTCGTCAATATGTACACTACAGCCTTGGCGACGCAGTAAGTCCGTTAGTAAAACCACCATTTGCCATGCGGCAGGCGCATCGCGTTTAACAATAATACCAATACGAGAGAAGTGCATAAAATTGTGCTTTTCAGGATTAATTCGTAATTAGATTACCATGCGATCCATAAAATTAATAGATAGAACGAACGTTCTTTTTGCATTTTTTAGATTAGGTGCGGATATTTGTGATGGTTTACCTTGAAAAGCACGTATTTATCCCCATACTAATTGCGTTATAACTGATTATTTGGAGAAAAGCATGGCGAATAGTGAACCTAAAATGGCTGATGCCGACATGAATGCAGAGCAAACACAAGACGGTCTGAATCAAGAAATGGACGATCTGCTTAACGAGGCGCGTGCGCAGGCAGAGCAGCATTACGATAGCTTATTGCGTGTGCAAGCAGATATGGACAACTTACGCCGTCGCACCGAACGTGAAATCGATAATGCCAAGAAGTTCGCATTAGAGCGCATGATTAATGATTTAATTCCCGTGATGGATAGTATGGAAATGGGTTTACAGGCATCTGGTCAATCAGCGAACGATCAGGACACCATTCGTCAAGGGTTAGAAATGACGTTGAAGATGTTTCAAGACGTGATGGCACGTTTCCATGTTGAAGCGCTGGATCCAACAGGTCAAAAGTTTAACCCACAAGAACATGAAGCGATGACCATGCAGCCAAGCAAAGATCACGAGCCAAATACCGTGATGATGACGATTCAAAAAGGTTACAAGTTACACGGTCGTGTGGTGCGTCCAGCACGCGTGGTTATTTCCGCGCAAGCATAAAATAATTGGGAGTATGCCTTGAAAAACCATCAAGGCATCCCTACAAAGCATTCAGTAGAACAACTTTTCAGGAGAATTTAAGATTATGGCTAAGATTATCGGTATTGACTTAGGTACAACCAACTCTTGTGTGGCAATCATGGATGGCACAAGTGTTAAGGTTATCGAAAACAGCGAAGGCGCGCGTACGACGCCTTCAATTGTCGCTTTCACGAATGATGACGAAGTGTTAGTCGGTGAAACAGCAAAGCGTCAAGCTATTACTAACCCAAAAAATACCATGCATGCGGTTAAGCGTTTGATTGGTCGTAAGTTTACAGATAAAGAAGTCCAGCGCGACATTGATATGGTTTCTTACAACATTGTTAAGGCAGACAATGGTGATGCTTGGGTAGAAGCACACGGTCGTAAAATGGCACCACCAGAAATTTCTGCGCGCGTCCTCATGAAAATGAAGAAAACAGCGGAAGACTACTTGGGTGAAACCATTACCGAAGCGGTTATTACCGTTCCTGCTTACTTTAACGATGCACAGCGTCAGGCAACCAAAGATGCGGGTAAAATCGCTGGCTTGGATGTTAAGCGTATTATTAACGAGCCAACTGCTGCTGCTTTGGCTTATGGTGTTGATAAGAAGTCTAAGGGCGACAGCAAAATTGCGGTTTATGACTTGGGCGGTGGTACCTTCGACGTGTCAATCATTGAAATTGCTGACCTAGACGGTGACAAGCAAGTTGAAGTGTTGGCAACGAACGGTGACACTTTCCTAGGTGGTGAAGACTTTGACCATTTAGTGATTGATTACATCATTTCTGAATTCAAGAAAGAGTCTGGTGTTGACCTAAAAAATGATCCATTAGCATTACAGCGTTTGCGTGAAGCGGCTGAAAAAGCAAAAATCGAATTGTCGTCTCGTGATCAAACAGACATCAATTTGCCTTATGTTACGGCTGATGCGTCAGGTCCAAAACACTTGAATATGCGTATTACACGTGCCAAGTTTGAATCGTTAATCGAAGACTTGGTGAAAAAGTCGATTGAGCCTTGCCGTATTGCATTGAAAGATGCTGGTTTGTCTGTTTCTGAAATCGACGAAGTGATTTTGGTTGGTGGTTCAACACGTATCCCGATGGTACAAAAAGCGGTTAAAGACTTCTTTGGTAAAGAGCCACGTAAAGACGTTAACCCAGATGAAGCGGTTGCTATCGGTGCTGCGATTCAAGGTGGTGTTTTGTCAGGTTCGGTTAAAGATGTCTTGTTATTAGACGTAACGCCTTTGTCTTTGGGTATCGAAACCATGGGCGGCGTGATGACCAAGTTGATCGAAAAGAACACCACGATTCCAACACGTAAGTCGCAAGTATTCTCGACAGCCGATGACAATCAAGGTGCTGTAACCATTCATGTGTTGCAGGGCGAGCGTGAAATGGCAACAGCTAACAAGTCATTGGGTCGTTTTGACTTATCTGACATTCCGCCAGCGCCACGTGGTATGCCACAAATCGAAGTGACTTTTGATATTGATGCTAACGGTATCCTGAACGTGTCTGCTAAAGACAAGGCAACCAATAAAGAACAGTCAATCATCATCAAAGCAAGCTCTGGTTTGTCAGAAGCTGAAATTGAAAAGATGGTACGTGATGCAGAAGAGAACGCTGAAGCTGACCGCAAATTGCGTGAATTGGTTGATGCGCGTAACCAAGCCGATAGCTTAATTCATAGCGTTAATAAGAGCGTGAAAGAATTGGGTGACGAAAAGGTTACTGCGGAAGAAAAAGCAGCCGTTGAGGCAGCCGTCAAAGCGTTAGAAGAAGCGATGAAAGGCGACGACAAAGACGCTTTGGTTGCTAAGACTGAAGAGTTGGCTAAGGTATCGCACGGTATCGCGGAAAAGGCATATGCACAAAGCAATGCAGGGGCTGCGGGTGCGCAAGCACACGATGCGAATACAAGCGGTGCTAAGGCGCAAAAGGGTGGCGACGATGACGTCGTTGATGCTGAGTTTGAAGAAGTGAAAAAGTAACCCAGTCAGGGCATTAGGTCTTACTTTCAATCTTGGCTGGGGGAAGGAAATTAACTCAATGATAAGGAGTTAATGTTTCTTCCCCTTTCCCCTTTTTATAGACTCCTTTTTTTGAGGTCTTAATGTTTAATGGCTAAAAAAGACTATTACGAAGTCTTGGGGTTGTCGCGTACAGCCTCTGAAGACGAAATTAAGCGCGCTTACAAAAAGCTCGCGATGAAGCATCACCCCGATCGCAATCCTGGGGACGCTTCGGCTGAAGATAAATTTAAAGAAGTCAAAGAGGCTTACGAGATTTTATCGGATGCGCAGAAGCGTTCTGCATACGATCAGTTCGGTCATGCTGGTGTTGACCAGTCTGCAGGTGGCGGCTACGGCGGCGGGGGATTTGGTGGCTTTAGTGACATGTTCGCCGACATCTTTGGTGCTGGTGGTCGAGGTGGTTTTAATGGTCCACGTCCAGGCGATGACTTAGAATATCGCTTAAACCTGACGTTAGAACAGGCCGTTAACGGCGCTAAAATTGATATCCAAATTCCGCGTCGCGAAGTCTGTGATAGCTGCCATGGCTCTGGCGCTGCTGCGGGTAGTACGGCCGAAACCTGTCCGACTTGTGGTGGACACGGTAAAGTTCGTATGCAACAAGGCTTCTTTGTTGTGGAGCGTCCCTGTCATACCTGTCATGGTAAGGGTAAGGTCATTAAGAAGCCTTGCTCTAAGTGTCATGGCGAAGGTTTTGTTCAGGTTAAGAAAACCCTTACCGTTAGCATCCCAGCTGGGGTCGATGAGGGTGATCGTATTCGCTTGAGCGGACAAGGTGAAGCCGGTGATGTCGGTGCGCCTCACGGTGATTTGTATGTGCGTATTGCCTTGCAAGCACATCCGATTTTCAAACGTCAGGGTGATACCTTGTTCTGCGAGATGCCACTGTCGTTCACTACCGCAACCTTGGGTGGCGAAATCGAAGTGCCCACCTTAGATGGTCGTGTTAACCTGAAGATTCCTGCAGGAACCCAGACAGGCCGTAAGTTTAAGATTGGTGGCAAAGGCGTTAAGTCGGTGCGTTCGGGTCGTCAGGGTGATTTGATTTGCCAAGTGACGCTAGAAACACCCGTTAACTTAACGACGGAACAGCAAGATTTATTACGTGCTTTCGAGGCGAGTTTGTTGGGCAAAGGGGCAACCCATAATCCCAAAGAACATAGCTGGTTTGATTCGGTGAAATCGTTTTTCAACGATGCACTGAAATAGTCATGACGATGGTCTGAATTGAAAAGGGAGCGTAAGCTCCCTTTTTGCTTTATGAT
>DZAT01000031.1:0-15907 GCA_022736205.1 Thiomicrospira cyclica | reverse complement strand
CATGACGATGGTCTGAATTGAAAAGGGAGCGTAAGCTCCCTTTTTGCTTTATGATAGGAAACATCTAAAAACTTCGCTGCGCTTGTTTTTAGACTTTCCAAGTTTATTTTTAGCTGAAGGAAGGGGTTCTATCAATGGGTTATATGTTATTTTTAGCAACCCCTTCCTCCAGACCTCCTACCCATTGGGTTTTTAGAGACACGCGATCGTTCGTAGTATTTTTTTGAGGGGTTCATCATGCGCATTGTCTTATTATCATTGCCTGTTCTTTTTTTGTTGTCGGCATGCGTGCCGCCACCCGTTGATGATGATGGCAGTAAAAAAGCGCCTGTTGTCTTGCCAAAAGCAGCTAAACAGCCACCAAAAAGCAGCATTAAGTTACCCGAAAAAGTAGCACCTTTGCCTTCTGGTAAAGCGCCACATGCCGTTGGTTCGACCGCGAAGGCAGATTTGCCGCAAGGTTGGCACTTGGTTGATGCTCAGGATGTTGTTGATAAGGTTGTGTATTCCGCAGAACTCGGCGGGGTATTACTGAACCTTAATAAAGATACGGGGCTGAATGTGTTTTCGGCAGAGGATGCCCAAAAGCATAACTATTATCGTGGTATGGTTGATGGCGCACATTTAATTGCTTTGCCATCTAACGAGGTCGATAAGATTCTGGTCATTGCGAATAATCGTAAAAATGCCCGTTTTTCGATTTGGTTAAAGCGCTAATGTGGGCGATGATATTGCTCGCGATCTAATTGTTCTGTTTTATCGGCGACGATAACACTGACCACCACATCGCCTGTGACGTTAACAGTGGTACGCATCATATCTAATAGGCGATCAACGCCCAAAATCAATGCAATCCCTTCGATGGGTAAGCCAACCTGCGTCAGTACCATGGTGAGCATAATTAACCCTGCACCTGGTACGGCAGCCGTTCCAATTGATGCGAGGGTCGCAGTGATGATAATCATGGCAAAGTCGGCGGGTAATAGCGATATGCCGTAGGCATTGGCAATAAAAACTGTCGCCACGCCTTGCATAATGGCGGTGCCATCCATGTTGATGGTTGCGCCTAATGGTATGGTAAATCCCGATACCTGAGTGCTCACACCCAATCGTTGGGTGGTAGCTAGGGTGACGGGTATGGTAGCAGCAGAGCTAGATGTCGAAAACGCAAAGGTTGCCATGTCTTTAAGCTTAACAAAGAGCACTAGCGGCGATAGCCCTGTGAATGTCTTAAGCAGAGCAGGGTAGGTAATAAAAGCATGAATGGCTAAAGCACCCACAACGGTTAAAAAATAGCTAACGAGTGGTATGAACACATCCGCCCCTTGGCTGGCAACGCTACGTGTCATTAAGGCGAAAACGCCGATAGGTGCGAGGTGCATAACCAAGGTTACCATGCGTAAAATAACGGCATCGAGTTCGTCGAAGAAGTTAATGAGATTGTGCGTGCTTTTATGGGCAGCGGTTAACGATAACCCCAGACCAAACAGCAGGGCAAAAACGATAACCTGCAGCATATTGCCTTGTGCCATCGCCGAAATGGGATTATTGGGCACAAAAGAAATCAGCATATCGACAAAGTTGGGTGGTGTGGTGGTTATTTCTTTGGCGCCGATGCTCAGATTCAAGCCTTCACCCGGTGAAATAATCGCAGCCAATATTAATCCCGTACCGACTGCAATCGCGGTGGTACTGATGTAAAGCATCACCGTCCATAGGCTGATTTTACCCAGTTTGGCAATATCCGTTAGGCTGGCAATGCCTTTAACCAATGACACAAAAACCAAAGGCACAACCAATAGCATCAAAAAAGCAATAAACCATTTACCCATCACCAATAACAACCCGTCGGTAATAAAACGATCAATCCAGTCGTTTTCGAGGCTGTTGGTGTTAATGATCAGTCCGCACAATGCACCTAAGAGTAGGGCAATGAGAATATGTTGGGTGAGTTTGTGCTGTGATTGCATGATTTCTTCTTTGTGTTGCGTGTTTTTTGCATTGTATCATTGTCATGATGCTTCACATCAGGGAATGGGGCAGTTAAACTTGACAGATTAATGAAATAAGGTGATTTTTAGATGTCGCAAAATCGAATGGCTTTGGTGGGTGTTAATGGTCGTATGGGACGCGCCTTGGTTCAGGCAGTACAGGAAGATCAACAGGCAGTGTTAAGTGCTGCTTTTGTTCGGGCTGGGTCTTCGTTAGTGGGTGCTGATGCGGGCGAGGTTACAGGGGCGGGGCGTTTGGGGATTGCTTTGTCGGATGACTTCGATGTGAATCAGTTTGATGTGCTGATCGATTTTACCCGCCCAGAGGCGACAATGCGCTATTTAGATGCCTGCGCTGCTGCGGGGAAACCGATGGTCATTGGTACGACCGGTTTTTCTGCTCAAGAAATGGATGTTATGGCCGATGCCGCCAAAGAGATTCCGATTGTTTTTGCGCCGAATTTTAGCGTTGGGGTAAATTTGCTGTTGGGATTGGTTGCTCAGGCGGCAAAGGTGCTGACCGATTATGATATTGAAATCATCGAAGCCCACCATCGCTATAAGGTCGATGCGCCTTCGGGTACGGCATTGCGCTTGGGACAGGCTGCTGCCGATGCCTTGGGTCGTGATTTAGCGAGCTGTGCGGTCTATGGTCGCGAGGGCATTACGGGTGAGCGCGATCGTAACCAAATCGGTTTTGCGACAGTACGCGGTGGCGATGTCGTGGGTGATCATACTGTGTTGTTTGCAGGCTTGGGCGAGCGCGTTGAATTGACCCATAAGGCATCCTCTCGCTTAACCTTTGCCCAAGGTGCGGTGCGTGCTGCGCATTGGTTACAAGGTCGCGAGGCGGGTTTATATGATATGCAAGACGTGTTGGGGTTGAGATAAGCGCTGTGCAGACAGGTTTAATAAGGATAAAAAGAACATGAATCATCATTTACCCATCGAACTTGCTGCCAGCATTCAAGCTTTAGCGAACACCGCGCATGCAGCCCCTTGGTTGGGAGAAACGGATAAGCAGACTTTACGTGAGCGCATCAAGCGGCTGCTTATCGAAAAGGATGCGGTTTTGGTGGCGCATTATTATGTTGATGCCGATTTACAAGCATTGGCAGAGGAAACGGGTGGCTGTGTTGCCGATTCACTCGAAATGGCGAATTTTGGTAACACGCATCCAGCGAAAACCTTAGTGGTAGCAGGCGTGCGTTTTATGGGCGAGACAGCAAAAATCCTCAACCCTGAAAAACACGTACTGATGCCCGACTTAGCGGCAACTTGTTCGCTCGATGTCGGCTGTCCTGCGACAGAGTTTGCTCAATGGCGTGCGCAATATCCCGATCGTATTGCTTTGGTTTATGCCAATACCAGCGTTGCGGTGAAAGCGGCGGCAGATTGGGTGGTAACATCGGGTAATGCACTACAAATCGTGCGCCACTTGCAAGCGAAAGGGCATAAATTGTTATGGGCACCCGATCGTCATTTAGGCAACTGGATTGCGCGTGAAACTGGCGCGGATATGATTCGTTGGCAAGGTCATTGTTTGGTGCACGATGAGTTTAAGGTGCAGGGCTTAAAAGACTTGATTGCCCTGCATCCCGATGCCAAAGTTTTGGTACATCCTGAATCACCCGAAGCCGTGGTTAAGTTAGCAGATGTGGTGGGTTCGACCAAAAAGCTGATTGCGGCTGTAACGGAATTATCAGATAGCAAATTTATCGTTGCAACTGATGCGGGAATTTTCTGGAAAATGCAGCAAGCTGCACCACATAAAACCTTATTGGTCGCACCAACCAGTGGCGAAGGGGCAACCTGTCAAAGTTGCGCACATTGTCCATGGATGGCGATGAATGGGCTACAAAACCTAGCCGACGTGTTAGAAACAGGAAATAACGAAATCATCATTGATGAAAGTTTGCGTGCTCAATCGTTGATGTCGCTAACCCGTATGCTGACCTTTTCTCGTGGACAGGGATTGGTAACCTCTGGCAAATAAGCCATGTTGGAGACAAAGCGACCCGCACAGATAACTGTAGCGGGTCTTTTTATTTCTGACATGATAAAATAGTCATAATAAATGGCATTATCAGGAGTTGAAAAGGTGGCTGGACATAGTAAATGGGCAAATATTAAACATCGTAAAGCGCGTCAAGACGTTAAAAAAGCAAAAATTTTCACCCGTCTGTTACGTGAAATTTTAGTCGCTGCTAAGATGAATCCCGATGTTTCGCTCAATCCACGCTTGCGTGCTGCAGTCGATAAAGCGCTGGTAAATAATATGAAGCGAGATACCATCGAAAAAACCATTGCACGTGCTGCAGGTGCTGCCGAAGGAGAGAACTACGAAGAGTTGCGTTATGAAGGCTATGCGCCTTTTGGGGTAGCAGTGATTGTCGAAACCATGACGGATAATAAACAGCGTACGGTTGCCGAAGTGCGTCATGCTTTTTCTAAAAAGGGCGGCAATATGGGTACGGACGGTTCTGTATCCTATTTGTTCAAAAAACAGGGTGTGCTGAGTTTTGCTACCGGCGTGAGCGAAGATGTGGTCATGAATGCTGCCTTAGAGGCAGGTGCTGACGATGTCGTTACACATGATGATGGTAGCATCGATGTGATTACCATGCCAGAAGCCTTCTTAGATGTCAAAACAGCGTTAGAGACGGCAGGATTGGCGGCAGAACATAGTGATGTGGTGATGGAAGCAGATGTTAAGGTTTCGCTTAATCTAGAAGATACAAAAAAAGTACTCGATTTAATTGATATGCTTGAAGACTTAGATGATGTGCAAGAGGTTTACCATAACCTAGATATTTCTGAAGAAGTCATGGCGCAGCTAGATGCTTAAGGGGACTTCTAATAACCTACCTTTCGTCATCCTCGCGTAGGCGGGGATCCATGAAATCAATGAGATAGATTCCCGCTTTCGCGGGAATGACGGGTTTTTAGATGTGCCCTTAAGGTTGTTTAAACTGTTTTAAGAAACACGCATTAAGACACTGCTAGGACAACGCTGCAAAATTAGTGAGTCTCAAGACTTTTTAACGCCAATAATGCACTACCCACTGCTGCCTCTTGAGAAAAAGGGGGACTGGTTGGGTAGGGCAGTTGTACCGCTCTTAGTCCCGCCCAAGCAGGATTTTTTGTGCCTCCGCCACAGCTAAACAGGCGATGTATCGCTTGTCCCGATAAAGCTTCTAAATTTTGCCATCCCTGTTGCTCAATGCTAACTAAGCCCTCTAGCATGGCTTGTAAAAAATCAACATCCTTTGCAGGTCTTGGTATGAGCTTAGACTGTTGATTAGGGTTGCTCATCGGAAAGCGTTCACCTTTCGCTTGTTTGGGCAAAGGGTAGTAATCCAGATTCTGCCGACGTTCGACATTGATCGCTTGGCTGAGCGCGATCAGCTTGTCCAAGCTAAACTGTTCGAGCAAAACGGCACCACCAGCATTCGAAGCACCGCCTATCAGCCATTGATCCCATAAACGATGACTATAAATACCCTGTTGCGCATTAAAAAAAGGCTGATGACATAACAGCTTAAATGCCAGTGTGCTGCCTAAAGAAATCACAGCATCGCCCAGACGATTGGCTTTCGTCGCTAAAAAAGCGGCGATACTATCGGTTGTACCCGTCGCTACCTGTGTATGAACAGGTAACTGCCAACGCAGCGCAAGCTCAGGCAACAATAACCCGAAAGGCGTTGCTGGGGGTAAAACATCTGGCAGACTAGATTCAGGAATCAATGCTAACACCTCTGCTGGCCAACACCGATTCACCACATCATAACCCAGCTTAAGGACGTTATTCTCATCACTAATCGCGCTCATCCCAGTGAGCTGCAAGCCAATCCAGTCAGCCTGATGACACACCATCCAATCATGTCCGACGGCAATGTCTTGTATGAGCGCTAACACCTTAACCAAACTACTACTGGCACCAACTGCACCCGAATTAGGGTTGAGTTGTTGCGTTAATGCCTGCGCCAGTTCTGGCTGACTCTGATAATACATTTGTACATCAGAAATTGGCTTGCCTTGTTGATTCGTGAGGAAAACGGTGGATGAGGTTGCGTCGTAAGATAGAGCGCAGCCACCTATCACAGAATGTTGCGCACGTAGAGCAAGAGATAATTCATGGCCTAATTCGTCCATTACCAACATCGTTGCTTGCCACCAAGCCATTGGCGTTTGTGTTACAAGTGATGTTTGCGCGCGAGTCAACACATCGCCATTCGATGTTAAAGCAACAGCCCTAACACCCGAGGTACCGCAATCAATGCCAAGACCGATATCAACACTTTTTTTCATTGGCTTATCTCTTTGTACGTGTTGTCTGACTATTTTTTATCATCAAAATGCCTTAATAGTGCGTTAAGCTTTTGCAGGCGTAGGTTACATCATGTACAATTCAATAAATGATATCGTAAAATTCATGTCCTGTTTCAGTAAAGCGAACCGCCAACCAAAAAGAGTTGGTGGTCTGAAGGAAGGGAGCGTCAGAAACACGCCTGTAATTAATTTTATATCCCTTCCTCCAGCTAAAAATAAATTCGGTGATATCTAAAAACAAGCGCAGGGTGTTTTTTAGAGTTAGATGTTACCTAAAACGGAGTTGGCTAAATGACAGAGTTGCAAATCATTCTGCTGGTGTGCGCGGTGGTTTTTGTTGGTGCACTCTATTGGTGGGGTAAAAAGAACAATCAGCAACAGATGCAGCGTCCTTTTACAAACGATGCCATCGAAACCAACACGACCGAACAAGAAGACTTTGAAGTGGTTCGCCTAACCCCTAAAGCACCGCCCGCACAAGTGGACATGCCGACCGTTGCCAGCATTAAAACAACGCCTGTGCCAACAACAGCACCCATTGCTACGGAGACCTTAGTAAAAAGCACCCTATCGAATCTGAATAGCAGCGAACAAGATGCCATTGCGACACGACTCATGCACACTGATTCTACGATGTCTGATCAAGCCGCAGAAACCCCCGTCCAACAAGCTGCTATGGAACCGATACAACCTGTTCAAAATCAAATTTTTGCCTTACTGGTGTTGTCGCCATCGCGCGAGTTGTCCCGTAAACAGGTTCATGCCGCAATGGAAGCCTCTCGCTTATCTTTTCATCAGGATGGTACTTACATTCATCGTGATGCAACGGGTAATGTCGTTTTTCGTGTCGCCAATGTGGTTGAGCCAGGATTCTTTCCGAGTTTAGATGATGAGCATTTCGGCACACCAGGTATTGCCTTGGTATTAGAATTACCATCAAGTATCACGCCTTACCGTGCGATGGACGAATTTATTACCGTTGCCCGCAAGGTGTCTCAAAATGTCGGTGGTAAGCTTTATGATGCTCAGCGTCATCTCATTAAAGAGTCGGACTTAAAAGCCATGCGTGAATATGCGCAAAGTTTAACCTATTGAGTCATATTTTGACCCCAGATCTATTCGCTGCACTGAGCGTGCCTGTTGATGAAATAGAAAAGTTACGCAACGAGATTCATCGGTTGGATCATGCGTATTATGTGCTAGATGCCCCAGTTGCCTCTGATACCCATTACGACGCACTGATGTCTCGCTTACGAGCGCTCGAGGCAGACCATCCAGAACAGATCACAACAGACTCTCCAACGCAGCGCGTCAGTGGCAAGGCAGAAAATGCCTTTACCCCTATTGTACATGCACAAGCCATGCGCTCACTGGATAATGCTTTTAGTGATGATGATGTATCTGCTTTCTGGCAGCGCATTGTTGGCTTACTGCCTCAAGCGCAGCCCCTATTTTGTGCCGAACCAAAGCTCGATGGTTTGGCAATTAGCCTCACTTACATCAAAGGAATTCTAACCCAAGCCGCCACACGTGGGGATGGTGTAAGTGGGGAGGATGTCACAAACAACGTGCGAACCATTCGTAACATCCCGTTAAAATTAAACAGTCATAACCCACCAGAACGTATTGAAATTCGCGGAGAGGTGGTGATGCCCAGATCTGCGTTTGAAGCACTCAACCATCGTCAACGAGAATTGGGCAGCAAAACATTCGCCAATCCGCGCAATGCGGCGGCGGGCAGTTTGCGTCAACTTGATGCTTCGATCACGGCAAATCGCCATTTGCAGTTTTTTGCATATGCTGTCGGCGATTTGTCGGAAGAAGGGCTTAAAAGCCAGTGGCAATTATTACAGACATTGCGTGTTTGGGGCTTTGCTGTTGCCGTTGAAGGTGCTCTAGTAACGGGCATTGAAGGTTTGCTAGACTATTGGAAAAAACTTGGTGAGCAACGCGAACAGCTGGCTTACGATATTGATGGTGTCGTTTATAAACTTGATAATATTGAGCAGCAGCAGCAACTTGGTTTTACCGCTAAATATCCTCGCTGGGCCATTGCACATAAGTTTCCTGCACAAGAAGTGTGGACAAAGCTATTGGCAATTGATATTCAAGTTGGACGAACAGGGGCGTTAACGCCTGTTGCACGACTCGAACCCGTTGCCGTCGGTGGGGTAATCGTCAGTAATGCTACCTTGCATAATGGTGATGAAATTGCGCGCAAAGACATTCGTATTGGCGATACGGTTGTTGTGCGTCGAGCAGGCGATGTCATTCCCGAAGTTGTTGGTATTGTCGAACAGCTTCGTCCCGATAACGCACTTGTTTTTAACATGCCTGATACCTGTCCTGTTTGTGATTCAGTTGTTATTCAAGAACCTGATAAATCAGTGCATCGCTGTTCGGGGGGATTGTATTGTCCCGCACAAAAGCAACGCGCCTTAGAGCATTTTGTCAGTCGTAAAGCCATGGATATCAGCGGGCTAGGGGGCAAGGTTTTAGAGCAGTTATTGCAGGCGAATCTGGTTAATCATCCCGACGACCTCTATCGCTTAACCTATCAGCAACTTTTAAGTTGCGAGCGCATGGCAGACAAGTCTGCAACCAACTTATTGAATGCGATTAAGAAAAGCAAATCAACAACTTTGCCACGCTTCATCTTTGCCTTAGGCATTCCCGAGGTGGGTGAGGTGACAGCTCAGTCATTAGCACGCCACTTTTTAACGCTGGACGCATTAATGCAAGCAAGCGAAGAACAGCTACAAGCAGTTAACGATGTCGGTGTCGTGGTTGCCATGCATGTCAAACGCTTTTTTGAACAAGCCCACAATCAAACGGTGATTGCTGGTTTAAGAGCTGAAGGAATCCATTGGGCTGAAGTTGAGGTCATTAAAACACCAGAAAACAGCCTTTTTTCGGGTAAAACGATTGTGTTGACAGGGACATTATCGAGCATGTCTCGCGATGACGCGAAACACTTACTGACCCAAGCAGGAGCGAAGGTCAGCGGCAGTGTGTCAGCAAAAACAGATGTGGTTATTGCTGGCGAAGCAGCCGGCAGTAAAGAAGATAAAGCAAGGGCATTAGGCGTTTCAATTTGGAACGAGGCAGAATTTTTAGCTGCTTTAGCACCCTTAAATTTCGCTAACGACAAGGCTTAAAAAAATGAAAGATTATGTGATTATTGGTGCTGGCTTATCGGGTTTAACCACTGCCTACTACCTCAAACAAGCAGGCTTTTCGGTTCAACTTATCGAAGCGAAAGCTCAAGTAGGTGGACGTATTCAAACCGTTAATACAGAAGATGGCTGGCAAGTAGATGTTGGTGCGAATACGGCTTTATTATCGTCCGAAGCAATCGATCGTTTGATTGATGAACTGGACTTGCGCGATCAGGTATTGGTCGCTAATGACGCATCGAAAAATCGGTTTGTGGTGCGTGGCGGTAAGCTTTGGGCGCTACCAACATCCTTAGGCGCTTTTTTGACAACGCCCATTGTGAGCCCTATGGCAAAACTAGGGTTATTGTTAGAGCCTTTTCGCGCCAAAGCAACACAAGAAGAATCCATTGCTGATTTTGTTGCCCGTCGTTTGGGTAAAGAATGGCGTGATTGGGTGCTGGATCCCTTTATTTCTGGCATTTTTGCAGGCAATCCTGCAAAAATTTCAGCGCAAGCGGCGTTTCATCGTGTCTGGATTTTGGAAAAAGACTATGGTTCTTTATTTAAGGGCATGATTGCACGCATGAAAAGTAAAAAGGCAGCGCGTCAAGCGGGCGACTATGTGGCATCGGGCAATATGATTAGTTTTAAGTCGGGCATGTCGACACTCACGCACGCCCTAGCAGCAAAACTTGCCGATGACATTCGCATCGATGCACCCGTGGTTCAGTTGAGTCGAATCAATGATGACTGTTGGCAAGTACAAACCAGCGATGGCAACAGCTATCAGGGTAAAAAAATCATTGTGACCTTAGATGCACCTGATGCGGCTAAACTGTTGCGTCCTTTATCGTCAGATGCAGCCAACTTGTTGGCAAGCATTGAATCGCCCCCCTTGGCGGTCGTTGCGCTCGGTTTTGATGCGTCACAAATCAGTCATCCGCTGAATGGCTTTGGTTGTTTAATTCCACGCTCTGTGGGTATTGCAACATTAGGTGCGATTTTTTCATCGCAGATTTTCTCGGGCAGAGCGCCTGATGGCAAGGTACTACTCAGTTGTTTTATCGGTGGTAGTCGCAACCCGAGCATTGCACACTGGTCCGATCAAGAAATGATTGATCAGGTCGTGAAAGATATTACCCCGCTTTTGGGAATAACAGGGCAGCCTGTGTTTAGCAAAGTTCAGCTTTGGAAACATGCCATTGCCCAATACCATCTGGGGCATTTCGATAAGGTCGAACAGATTCGTCATGCCTTAAGCAAAGATACCCCGAATATCATGACCCGTGCCAACTGGCACGAGGGCATTTCGATTCCCGACGTGATTGCCAACGCCGAGCGTTTTGCCCGTCAACAACGCATTATTAGGAATCTCTAAAAACATCACTTCGCTTGTTTTCAGATGGGTTATTACATTAGATGTGCCCATATTTTATAAATTTTTTGTAGGTTAATTGACTATCATGAGTCGTAGCAAATACGTTGATCCCAAACATCCCGATTACATTCCTGATGAGGAATTTTATGATGGTCCGAGTCGCTCGATGCTCAAACGCGAAGCAGAAGCACAAAATGACATTGTTGCAGAGCTATTAAAACTGGGTAAAGCACAGCTTAAAAAATTCACTTTTTTTGATGAAGACTTCATCAAAGATGTGTTAAAAATGAAAGAAATGTCATTTGGTCCGCATTATCGTCGTCAGCGTAGTTTTTTAGCAAAGCGAATTCGTCAGGAAGACTGGTACGATCAAATTGTGTATACACTAGGGATGGTTCATGGCGATTCTAAACAGGCTGTTGCCATTCAGCACCGCTGTGAGCAATGGCGCGATCGCTTAATCGAAAATGGCGATGATATGATTGGTGAACTGTTAGCGGTATTTCCTCATGCCGATCGTCAGGAATTTAAGCAAAGCATCCGTTTAGCAAAACAAGAAAAAGAGCAGAGTAAACCGCCTAAGCATAGTCGCATTTTGTTTCAGATGCTCAAGGCGCTACACGAGCAACCACATATCAAAGATGATCATGATGAAAATCAAAATCATCATGAAGAAGACGTTAACGAATCGTATTAGGGTACCGCTAAAAATCCCACTTCGTGGAATTTTTAGCGCTCCCAAGTTTATTTATCCTCTGCAGGAAAGGGTTAATCAATGCGTTACAAGCTTTTTTAGTGCAGCCCTTCCCCCAGACCCCCAACCCTTGTAGGTTATTAGAAGTCCCCATTAGTTTAAATTAGTCGCATTGCGCATGGCATCTTCGATATTTCCACGGTCATAACGCATCGTGGTTTCGACATTGGCATGGCGCATCAGCTTTTGCACAATGCGTGGGTTTACGTCAGAATCAAGTAAGTTCGTTGCTTTGGTACGTCGCATGTCGTGTGGGGTAGGTAGGCTATCTATGTCAATCCCAGCTTCTAAGGCTCTTTCTTTGAGTACAAAATAAACTGAATGATCGTTCATGCCATCAAGGGCAAAAATGCGTCCTGACTTAATAATACGTCCAAACAAATGTTGCCCTGTTAGATGTCGCTCAATCATCGCGGATGTGCGTAGATCAAGCCATGCAATGAGGTAAGGCTTAATAATATCAGGAAGTGGTAAGATCTCTTCTTTATTTCCCTTGCCAAGAACTTGTAACGTCATGTTTTCTAAGTTAACGTGTTTTGCTTTAAGGAGCGATATCTCCGAGCGACGCAAACCAACGTAAAGCCCTAAAGCTAAAATAGCGGCATCACGAATGCCTTTAGTTATATTTTTGTCTTGAGCACAGGCATCAAATAACATTTGAATTTCACCATGCAAAATAGCACGTCCTGCTGGCAGCTTCTGAGATTTTTTTTGTTTAAGATCTTTAATACGAGCATAGCATTCATCACTCAGCGCTTGTTCGCGCCATGCTGCATGACAAACGCCCTTAATGCCAGAAAGTGTCATATTTAGTGTTGCAACAGATAATCCTTTATGCTCCATGCTAGAAAGCATTGTGACCACTTGAGATGCTGTGATGAGCGTCCAGTCAACACCATTGCCGCCATTAAACTCTGGTAAGCGATTTAAGAGACGCAGCATTGATGCGCGACCTTTAGCAGAACCCAACGTTGCTAAATATAAAGCAAGATAGTCATGCATATTAACAAATAGCTTCCCGTTTGTGCAGCACCTCATTATTACTAACGATAATCTGCATTATCATTAGTAATTAAACGACGCATTTAAACATTAATCTCGTTCTAAATCAGCTAAAACTTCTTTGACCAGTTCAATGTTCATGAGCTTGCCTACGTAAGCACAAACCAATTCTGGATTGTTATATAAGCCAACTGATTTAAGCGCAATCGTTGCGCGTCGAATTTCCATAAAATCAACACTATCATCATCAAAAGACTGTGCTAAAAAAGAACTCTCTGGTGCTGGTGGTTTGCTGATTGTTTTACGCGATAAGCTTAGCGTTGTTTTCATAGTATATGCCCTTATGCATTATGATTGGTGCGGCACTGCAGACACGCAAAACATTGTAAATCAATTAATTACAACATGCTGACGCGCTTGCTCCGTTTTACGAAATTTTCACCAACGAATTGTTTCGCATTTGGTAATCATTTTACCACTGTTTTGTAGCGTATTATAGGGCAAAAACAAAGAACACTTACCACTCCCAAAAGGTTAGCGATGATTGGTTAGTCCCTGAAATAATAAGTATAAGCAGAATTGCCACCTATCTCGGCATTAATAGGCCAGCCAGAACTTATAGTGGTATTGCCGCCTTCGCCAGTAAACTGTATTCCAGTAATACCGCCTAAATCCGCAATGACCCCGTCTTTAGTCTCGTACTGGTTGATATAGGTGAACCTATCCAGTAAAAACGTAAAGCCAGCCGCCCAGTGGTTCCCCGCCAAAACTGTAGCTAATACTATACCGCCCACAGATTTTTCTTGATGTGTAGAATATAAAGTATTGCCTAGGATGCTATTATGGTTAATGTGGATAGTCAATCGCCACTTAGGGTCGTAGTGCTTCGTAACAAAAGTACCGACAGTGTGGTGAACCCAATCTGTTGCCAATATACTACCAGCTTCTAGCCTAGGTTTGGGCATGTAATTTGGGTTATCTAAGTCTATTTTTTGTGGGCCGTTACTGAAATCCCCGATAGCCCCAACTCGCAGCAGACTTTTATCGGTGCGCGAGTCGAAATAAGGCGTTTGGCTCTGTATTCTAACGCCCATATCGCCAAGTGGGGCATGCCTAATGGATTCGTCATACTCGCCATACACCGCTACTTCTAGGAACTGCTTTACATTAGATTCTGTCAGTGCGTCAAACCACGGCTGATACCAAGAAGCCGAGAACGGCGTATCCATCATATTGGACACAAACTTTACATGATCGTCGTCTGCCGTGCCGCTTACAAAATCCAAGCCATTAAACCAATAATCACGATAAAACGACCACAGAGAAAAAACACCTTTGACGGTCACGACGTTATCTATCACGTACCACGATGTTATAGCCGCACCGCCATAGTATTTGAAGTGATATGGCGCATTACCACTTATCCTAAAAACGGGTAGCACACCGGCTAAGGGGTTGTATGGTAGTATTACCTCCGCAGTCCATTCTATATACTTAACATCGAACGCTACCCCTACGTCCCATTCCGCATAAGCACCGCTAACCCATTCACCTGTATTAGCCCTAGGGCCTTTAGCCGTACTGGTAGAATACTTAACCGCCGTGACGCTAGGATTACCCTCCGCTACCCTGAAAAAGTTAGGTCTGTCGGCAAACAAAAGTGCCATACCGTCTTGATTCTTGAAATAAGCGCCCATCATCGCACGAACACCTGCGCATACATAGCGTTTGTTCCGAACTGACCGCCGTTGAAAACAAGGTCGTTGCCAACTCTGTTTACTATAGGTTTAATTCCTTTGGTATTCAGGTTCGGAAGCCCTGATGTACTGGCGCTAATAAAAAATTGGTTATTAGCCAGCGCATCAGGTATGGTCGTGGCTAAGTACACCCCATTTGCGTTTAGCGCGGGCACATACCCGGACCACAGTAATGCGGCTACGTTATCAGTCAGTTTAAGCATTGGCGAGCCGTCTTTTCTGTAAACCTCAAAACCCATACTCATGCTAATTTCCCTATCGCCACGCGCAACACGCCAGCATCGTCATAGACCCTGATACCGTCATTGGTAATATCAACCCCTGCTCCGCTACCAACACGCCTCACTTCCATCTTACCTGCGAAGGTTGTATTGCCACCGAAGAACGCTGAACCGTCTTGCTCGAGGCTCCAACCAGTTTTGATGGTGTTGTTGTAGTTAGACGAATATATACGACCTCCGATAGCGGCGTTATAAATACTAGCCTGTGCAATCGTCGCTATCGTTGCCGCGAGGTCATAAATCTTAGCGGAGCTGATAGATGCGTCTTTAATCATGGCGGCATTGATGTATGTCACACCATCGACGACCATGAATGGATTTACCTCTCCCGCTGTTGCTCCCAAGATAGCAAACCTATCGGCATTAATGAAGAAGTTTGACACGTTTCCGTCGTTATCATAACCAAAACCAGCCGTCTTACCGTTTACAGTAGTCTTCGACGCAAACGCCGCTCTAGCCGTGCCGTCAGCGTCTACTGCCGTCTCTATCGTCTCTTGAAATTGCGACTGTAGCGCTGTGGTTACGTTGCCGTCAGCGTCTGTTTGGAAGATAGATGCGCCCAATGCTCTCGTACTGGCAGCAATAGCACTGTTTGTGTCTGCTTTGGTATAATAACCCTGCACAATGCTTGCTTGGTTGTTATCAACCTTACTGCCTAGGGTGGTTATTAAGCCTGATAAGGCGCTATCCGCCGTCGCCCTAGTGATAGATTCTTGCGATAGTATTGCAGCACTATTGGCAACCACCGAAGCCAGAACTTCACGCTTTATCGCTTCCGCGCTAATGCCTTCTTGTAAGTTCGACGATATTGTTTCAATATAGCCAGCGAAGTTTTGCGCCCTAGCCGCTTCCGCATCTTCCGTGGCTGTGTGAACCTCTAGCGCGCCCGAAAGTAGTTGACTGTAAATATCAGAAGAAGCCGTACCGATAGTACGAGTAGCCGTAGCTTCTGCTGTTTTAACGCCATCCACAACCTCAGCTTTTGTTGCATACTTATTCTGTACAATAGCATTAAGGTCAACCAGATTACCGTTGGCATCGACCGTGCCTACCTTTGATAATAGTATTTCACTGGCTTCGGCAATCGCATTATCAACCGTTGTTTTTACATAATAGTCGTTCAGTAAAAGCGCTTTATTGCCGCCTACCTCTGCTGTCAACAAGCTAACACTGGTAACAATTGCTTCGTCTGCCGTAGCGTGTCAATCAGCATCCAAATTTGACCAGGTGTCAGCGTTGAAATTTGACCACCCC
>DZAT01000084.1 GCA_022736205.1 Thiomicrospira cyclica | reverse complement strand
AGCCCCCACCATAACAGGGTTCCTAAAATAGAACCCCACGTACCTGGTGCAGGCTTGATTAAGCCGCTACCAAAACCAATAGCAAGCCAAAAGTAAAACGAACTAACGAATCGGACCATGCTTACGTGCCGCTAGGCGTAAACGCAACGCATTTAAACGAATAAAACCAGCGGCATCCTTCTGATCATATGCACCAGCATCATCGTCGAAGGTTGCAATGGCTGCATCGAACAGACTGTCGTCAGATGAACGCCCCATCACAATGACATTGCCTTTATACAGTTTTAAGCGCACAGAACCATTAACGTAACACTGGCTGGCATCGATAGCAGCTTGCAACATCAAGCGCTCTGGACTCCACCAATAACCGTTATAAATCAACTCGGCGTAACGCGGCATTAATTCGTCTTTTAAATGTGCCGTACCACGATCTAGCGTAATTGACTCAATCGCACGGTGCGCACGTAATAAAATTGTGCCACCTGGCGTTTCGTAACAGCCACGCGACTTCATGCCGATATAACGATTTTCAACCAAGTCCAAACGACCAATACCATTCGCACCACCCAACTTATTAAGGGTTTCGAGCATCACAGCAGGCGTCATACGTTCACCATTAATGGCGACAGGATCACCTTTCTCGAAGGCAATATCAATGACTGTTGGCGTATTAGGCGCATTTTCTGGTGACACAGACCAACGCCACATGTCTTCTTCGTGCTCAGCAGCAGGATCTTCTAACACACCACCTTCGTAGGAAATATGCAGTAAGTTAGCATCCATCGAATAAGGCGACTTTTTGCCCTTGTTAAAATCGACAGGAATATCGTGCGTTTTTGCATAGTTCATTAAGCTTTCACGAGAATTCAAATCCCACTCACGCCACGGTGCAATAACATGAATTTCTGGCATAAGCGCGTAAGCACCCAACTCAAAACGAACCTGATCGTTCCCCTTACCTGTTGCGCCATGAGAAATCGCATCCGCACCTGTCTCACGAGCGATATCAATCAAACGCTTCGCAATCAATGGGCGTGCAATGGATGTCCCCAACAAGTACTCACCTTCGTAAATGGTATTCGCACGGAACATCGGGAACACGAAATCGCGCACAAACTCTTCACGCAAATCATCAATAAAGATATTTTCTGGCTTAATGCCCATTTTAATGGCTTTCGCGCGTGCTGGTTCTACTTCTTCACCCTGACCAATATCCGCTGTAAAGGTAACCACTTCGCACTGATATTCTTCTTGTAACCAGCGCAAAATAATAGACGTATCGAGACCACCAGAATAGGCTAAAACGACTTTCTTAATCGATGACTTGTTTGACAATTTCCTGCTCCCCTAAAAAACCAATTCGCAATCACGCTATTATAGCGCACCAAGCCACTGCCCGTAAGCACTCAAGCATGGTAAGATAACGACTAAACCCATTAATAATAGGCAAATACCACATCATGAGTGACTTTTTAAAGACATTTTGGCAATACCTGATTCCACAACATGCCCTTTCCAGCTTTGTACACTGGCTAACAACATGGGAAAACACGTGGTTGACACCCTTTGTCATTCGTCAGTTTGTTCGTTTGTACGACATCGACTTAACGGAAGCCCAACGATGCAACCCTGAAGACTACCAAAGTTTTAATGACTTTTTTACGCGCAGCCTTAAATCCGATGCTCGCCCGATCGACTGTTGTGAAACAACATTAGTCTCACCTGCCGACGGAAAAATTAGTCAGACCAGTGATATTTTGCGCAACCAACTGATTCAAGCCAAAGGCTTTCAATACAGTTTAGAAGCCTTAGTTGGTGGTGATGTGGCTTTAGCCAATCAGTTTTATGACGGTCAATTTGCGGTCATCTATTTAAGTCCTCGTGATTATCATCGCATTCATGCACCAACCGATGCAAAACTCCTGAGCATGATGTATGTTCCAGGCGATTTATTTGCCGTCAACCCTGCCACTGTGCGCACTGTACCCGAGCTATTTGCACGCAACGAACGTCTTGTTTTATCATTCGAAACAGAGACAGGACCAATGGTTCTGGTCATGGTTGGTGCTATTTTTGTCGGTAGCATGGAAACGGTTTGGGCGGGTAAAATCACGCCACCGTATAGCAACACCTTGCAATACTGGGACTATTGCAATAGCGGCATCAGCTTCCATAAAGGCGACGAAATCGGACGGTTCAACATGGGATCTACGGTTGTCATGCTACATGCAAAAGACAGCGTTAAAGGCTTAACTGCTCACGTTGAAAATACACCAGTGCGCATGGGTCAAGCCATTGCAACTTTGGTCAATCCGTCGGATAATCAAGCAAGTCATGAAGCGACTGATGATGAATTAGCCTTATTTGAAACAGAGCCATCGACACGTTAATTTTAAAAAGGAATAACACAATGAAACTCGTAACCGCCATTATTAAACCCTTCAAACTTGACGATGTTCGTGACGCTTTGGGCGACATGGGTGTGCATGGCATGACCGTAACAGAAGTTAAAGGTTTTGGTCGTCAAAAAGGCCATACCGAAATGTATCGTGGTGCGGAATATGTGGTTGATTTTCTACCAAAACTTAAGCTTGAAGTGGGCGTAAAAGCCGACCAAGTGGAAGCGGTTATTGATGCCATTACCAAAGCGGCACATACAGGCAAAATTGGTGACGGTAAAATCTTTGTAACCAACCTTGAAAAGGTCGTGCGTATTCGTACCAGTGAAATTGATGAGGTTGCACTTTAAAAAACGCGCAATCGGTTTGTAAAACCGTCATGAGCTGTCAAGATTGCTAGGCGCAAGGCTCGCAGACGCAAGGCGTGTAGATCACTACACAACGCAGCGCGAGAACCGTAGCAACAACGCAAGATGGCAGCGCAATCGGTTTTTACCAGCACCAACCGCCAACCCAGTTCGTCTGGGTGCGGTTGCCATGTAACTCTCCTCGTGGTGCAATACGCCACTCCCAACTCGCGTCTGGTGTTGCATGCTCTAACCCCCGCCACGCATCAATGCTTTGTAACAGTTTGTTATTTTCATGATATTGCCACTCTAGGTCGGCAATTAGGCAAACAACAGCACCACACTTCTTAAATGCATGCAGATAAGTTAAATGCGCTTGCAAGAGTCCTCTCGACCACAAAATGAGCTGCTCATCATCATGAGTCGTCACTTGGTTAGCCAGCCAAGCTAATGGCTGTACGGGAAGCTGCCCCAAAATATTAGCCGAAAAGACAAAACGAATATCCGCATTATCTAACCACTGTTGAGGCTGAATGGTTGTTAGGCTTCCCTTGACAACATCGTTTAAAGTCCCTGTTACGTCATGTTCGATAAAACGAACCTTATGATGATAACCCCAAGCTTTTTTCGTGCTACGCAAGTGAACCATATCCACTAACCACACTTCATCAAACTGTTCGAGTAAAGCCGCTTTGGGCAAATCGACACCTAGACCAGAACCAAAAACAACAGCAATGCCACCTTTTTCTTGGCGATGCATGCAGTTGGTTGCGAACGTTTGCGCCTGCTCGCAATGACTTTTCCATGCCTGCGCACAACGTTTAATGCGTGCTTGCATGGCAACAGCTTCATAGAGGTAACCCAGTTTTCTTGCTTGTGGTGCGCAATCAGTCGTCAGCCAAGTCAACAATTCTGCAATCATTCATCGATACCCAATTGTTGCGACTTACGTGTGAGCGTATTCCGCCCCCACCCCAACAAAGCGGCTGTTTCCTGACGATGAAAGCGGGTAAATTGCAAGGTCTCTTCAATGAGAACCCGTTCAAACAACTGTTCTGCCTCTGTATGCAACCCCGACTTTCCTTGCTGCAAAAAGTTCCGTGCATACAAACGTAAAGGCGTTTGCCAATCTTCCGTTCCTATTGTTTGCTGTGCATGTTGCGGTTGACGCAATTCTAACGGCAAATCATCGATGGTAACGACTTTTCCAGGTGTCATCACCGTTAGCCAAATACACAAACTGCGTAGCTGACGAATATTTCCGGGCCAATCTAAACTAGCCAAATAAACTTCAACATCATTCGACAATTGCTTTTCATCAACACGCAACGTTTTGGCTTCTGTTGTCATGTAATAACGTAAAATAAGAGGAATATCTGTTTTACGTTCACGTAATGCTGGAATCTGAATACGAATGATATTCAGGCGATACAACAAGTCTTCACGGAACTTACCCTCACGAACCATCTTTTCCATATTTTGATGTGTTGCTGCCAAAATACGCACATCGGCATGCAAAGGGTCATGTCCACCGACACGATAAAAACTACCATCGTTAAGCACGCGCAATAGACGCGTTTGTAATTCAATTGGCATATCGCCAATCTCATCCAAAAATAAAGTTCCGCCGTCAGCTTGTTCAAAACGCCCTGCCCGTTGTGTCATCGCACCTGTAAACGCCCCTTTTTCGTGCCCAAACAACTCAGATTCCAACAAATCACGAGGAATGGCTGCCGTGTTAATGGCAACAAAAGGTTTGTCTCTACGCGGTGAAAGCTCATGTAAGGCTTTAGCAATCAGCTCCTTACCCGTTCCTGTCTCACCATTAATTAACACAGTTACATCAAGCTGAGCGACGCGCCCCATCACGCGGAACACTTCCTGCATTGCAGGTGCTGAACCGATAATGTTTAGCGGCTGCTTATCGTCCTCGGTTTTTCGTCTGCGACGTGCTGGAACGCGTTTGGCAATCGCTCGCTCGATTAAGGTTAAGGCTTCATCTAAATTAAAGGGCTTGGGTAAATATTCAAACGCACCGCCTTGATACGCCGAAACCGCTGAATCTAAATTGGCAAAGGCGGTCATTAAAATAACGGGTAAATTTGAATCCTGCTGATGCGCTGCCTGCATCAAGGTTAAGCCATCGACATGCGGCATGCGAATATCACACACCAACACAGCTGGAACACTGACCGACAAGGCCTCTAACGCCAACTGAGAATCAGAAAAAATACGTGTCTTCCACGCTTTATCCGACAAGGCTTGATCTAACACCCAACGAATCGAAGCATCATCATCAACAACCCAAACTTCTGGCATTTCTTCACTCATAGCGAACCCCAATCATTGTTTTCTTTTTCGTGCGTTAAGGGCAAAAAGACCCTAAACACCGTATTGCCTTTTTGGCTTTCTGCCAAAATCAAACCACCATGTTGGTGGACGATACTTTGTGCAATGGGCAGCCCTAAGCCTGTGCCCTCTGACTTATTGGTAATCATCGGTAAAAAGATTGCATCGATCAATTCGGGGGGAATACCCTCCCCTGTATCACAGACTTCAACAGCCACCACCAGTGGGTGCATTTTATTACCCAACGTCATCTTATGCACAATACGAGTGCGAATGGTTAGTTTACCTGCTCCGTGCATGGCATCAATCGCATTACGAGCAAGGTTTAAAAAAACCTGCACTAATCGATCAAAATCCATAACGAATTCGGGCAAGCTGGGATCATAATCTTTATGCAGACGAATACCTTCAGGTAACTGCCCCGAAACAACCTGCGTCACGTGCTCGAGCACTGCATGAATGTTATGCGTTACCCAATGTGCAGGCTGATTACCCCCTAACATACCATCTAATAAGTTATTTAAACGTGTCGTTTCTTTAATAATGACATCGACAAATTCTAACTGACGTGAACTGCTGAGCTGACGCGCCAACAGTTGTGCTGACCCTGAAATACCCGCTAACGGATTTTTAATCTCGTGCGCTAAATTACGCGCCAACAACGTACTCGCTTCATACTGCGCCCATAAGGCCTCTTCTTGACTAATACGATCGAAACGATCTCGTGGCGTCATTTCTAACACCCATCCAGAAACAGGAACTTCTACGGGTGTCAGCGTGCAAGTTAAGCGCAAATTTTTATTGTCCGCACGCACAATGGGAATATCATGCAAGGTTAACGACTGCTGCACTGAATGCATCGCAAGCTGCGCATCCACATCGGGCATAAGTGAGAGAATCGGCGTCCCTTGAATCCGTCGAACACTCACTCCGAGCAACTCACCTGCGGCAGGATTCATATAACGAATCACGCGATCTTGACTGAGTAGAGCAACAGCTGTTTCAAGCGACTCTAAAATTTCTTGGTGCATATTGCCCCCATTTGACATAGCTAATCATCATGCCATATTTTGCACAAACTGTCAGCTTAAAAATACACCTCAAGTTTAATCCGCCTCAGCCGCTATTCTGTTCATAAATAAAAG
>DZAT01000083.1:1424-6277 GCA_022736205.1 Thiomicrospira cyclica | reverse complement strand
AGTTATTCGATTAACCTTTCGGGGGTTTCGGCAATGCTGCTATTCGAATAGCCCTTGACCGCATCATAGAGCGGATTTTGAATGGCTAACTTAGCACCACCATCACGGGTTAATGGCTTCCAGACCGACCCCACGCGACTACGCGAGTGTGTGGTGGTGAAAAAGTCCAACGGGATACTGATATAGATGCCCTTATCGAAACTACCTTCACCAAACTCAGCTGCCGACACATTGGTACGCGTGAAAAACCCACCCACTCGCGTACCATTATCAAATTCACGCGAAATGTCGATGGTATAACCCCGATCGCCTGCCAAGTATTGCCCTGCGCTCACTTTCGACTGAATTTGATAAGCAGGCCACTGATGATACCAAGTAATGTGTCCTGTGTTGGCTTGATAGGGTAAAAAACCAAAACGATTATCATACTCGCGTTGTTTAACCCAATTAGCATCAATGCCTACCGCCCAAGGCTTATTGTGTGGCGCGTACAGCACTTCGCCACCCACACCACCAAACATTTCTTCGAACAAACCTGCGCTGGCACGACCATACCAACTATTATTAATACCAAACAAATAATCACTTTGCAAACTGGTCAAACTGGCGGCCCCTTGTTGTTGCAAATACTTGACCATGTCCGAGCGAACATGAGGCAAAACGCTATCCGACTGCAATTTGATTTTATCAAAGGTGTTATACACATTTGCTGTCAAACTGGTCGAAAGGGATAATCCAGGGCGAAACTCGACTTTTAGCGGTGCTACTGCCATGATTTGGAACTGGTAGAAGTCATCGGGACCACCAATGTTATGACGCATGGCAGGAAAAAGGCTGGCAGACCAATTGGGATAGGTTTCTACCATCAACTTCGCTGGCTTGGTTAAGGCTGTATCTGTCGCGAGTTGACTTAAAGCCTGCTCTTGCTGCGCGTAATGCGCGACCACCGTTGGGCTGAGCTGTTTTTGCATCGCTTGCACCAGCTGATGACGATAAAAAACATGTTGCTCGACATCTAGCCCTTTTTCTTGTAGAACCAGCTTAAACTGCACCACACTACTGGGGGTGTGCGCCAATACAATGCGTGCGCTACGTCCTAAAGCTTGCGTTAAATTGCGATAATTTTTATTGCTGAAATAGATGGTTAACTGCTGCTGATCCTCACTCAGCGCCAATGCTTGCAAATTCAGACCAGATCCCGAAAAGTGTCTTTTTAAGCTTTGAATAGCAGGTTCTGAAGCTTGCACGGATGCCGACTCGGACAAGGGGTTATGCTGAAAAGCCACTAAGCTAGGAATGACATTGGGTTGTGCGGTCGGTTGTGCTGGCGGATCGAGTTTGGGCACACCGCGCTGCGTATCCATAAAGTTGGTTCTAAAGCCAATATTCAAGCCAATGGTGTTGCCACGTTCGAACGCTAAGCCCAAATCTAACCAATTATCGTAACGGTATTTAACACCAATATTAATGGGGCTAGCGGTTTCAAATGCTGCACCAAAAGGCTCTTGTTGGTAATTATTCGCATCATATTCAGCAACCAACCACAAGGGCTTGTCTTGAAAGCGATATTCTAGCCCTGCAAATAAACTGGCATAGCTGCCTTTAAACCAATTTCCACTGTTTTCTTGTCCCCACACCGTTTCTCTACTCGCATCGAAACGGTTAGACAATAGTGACAATGGGTTTTTTAGGTCTTGCCGCGAGCCAATATTGCCCCACATTAAGCCAGCCGTTATATCCCAATTGTAATAACGCTTACTGGCAACCAGGTATTCAGATGAAAACAAGCCTGTGCCCAAAAAGTCTCTGGCACCGACGGCTAAGGCTGGAACAGTGTCAGACTCATCCAGCAGCGTTAGTTTGGCATCGAAACCACGGTCTTTATACGTTAAATCGCCACTAAAGTCTTTAGGACCGTACAACTGATTATTCAGCGAATTATAACTAAAGACAAACTCAAACCCTTTTAAGGCTTGCAAGCTAAACGAATAACGATCGTAAGCATCAACCCGATTGATGCCAACAACAAACTCGCCATCGGGTGCCATGCGTGCTGTGGGCATTTGCAATAAGCCCACACCACCATGATCGGAATGGGTGGTGAGGTTACTCGGTTGCTTATCCCAAGGGTTAGCAAAAGCCAAACAGGGTGTTAGACATAACACCCCTAGCCGTAAATAACGCATGGTTAACGATTGATAACGGCGACCGAAGCCGCTGAAATGGCCAAACTGCTGAGGATTTTAGAAATATCGATACCAAATGCCATCGCATTGAATGGCAACGGATCGCGCGGTACATACAAGGTAGCACCAGGGGGAATGCTATCATCAGACATGCCCCAGCTCGACAAACTGACAGGCTGTGCTTCACCGTTAGGTAGAATCAAGAAAGCACTTTCGGCATCGGCCATACGCGTAATGCCACCCGCTTTCTGAATATAATCCTTCGCTTTTAGTTCTGCACGATGCAAGACAGAACCCGAACCCAATACCTGACCCGCAACCGTGACATGTTGACTGCGCTTAGGAATAAACAGCTTATCACCCGCTTCTAACGTGATATCCATTTCGGGATGACTCGATAAGACAAGCGGGTCAGCCTCGATGACCATGCGACCTATGGGCGCTGTCGTTTTCATGCTTTCCATCAGCGACTTAATCATCGACTCCATACCAGCGGCAGACGTTGCTGGCTGATCTCGGCGCATTTGTTGCGCAATAAACACAGCTTCTTGCAACTCCACAACGGTTTTATCGAAATAGTTTTGTTGTTGTAAGCGTGTAGACTCACGGGTGAAAACAGCACCAAACGGATAGGCAAAATCGGTAAGACCGCCAGCACGAGCGACCAACTGTGTTAAGGTTTCGCCTTTTTTAATGACATAATTACCAGGATACTTAACCTCACCACCCAGTACGACTGTGCCTTTCTCAATATCGGTATCTAAAGGGCGAATTAAATAAACATCGCCACCTTGTAAAGCTTCGCTCATAAAAGCGCTTTGCGTTAAATCAACCAATGCACGAACCGACTGAGATTGCTCGTTATAGCGCGTACGCTCTACATTACGCAAGCTGGCTTGCGATGAAAAACCGCCCAAATAATCAATCACATCATTGAGTTGCGTCGATTGAGCAACGGGCAAAACAGCGGGCTTACGCACTTCGCCATTAATAATCACACTATTTTCGAGTAAATAACCCAGCAACTCGGGATAGTCATTAAACACAGTAGGACAACTCACGCTTTGTTGATAGTCAACCATTTTGTCGCCAGTCACCTGCATCATGCCACGTAAATGACCAAAACTACGACCAATACCTTGCGTGGCACTTTGTGCCAATAACTCGATACCTGCACAGCCTTTTTGCGGTGCTTTGCCCACTAAAGCATCGCGCACCTCTGTCGAGTTTAAATAGTCTAAATCTGCTTTAGAAAAAACAACCACCACATCATTTCGACTGAGTGCAACCTGACGGTTATGCAGCTGTAGTTGCTTCATGTCATATGCCTGAATTTTATGAGAAGCACTCAACATGTCTCGTGATACCACCACCACGAACAATGGGTAAGCAGATCCTTTATAGCTTTCATTAAAGCCACCAGCGGCATCCATTAACTCGGTTAGCGTTAGGTTGCTTTGCCACGGATAAGCCCCAGCGCGTTTGACCGCTCCCGACAATTGTACGTGTGGCAACTCATCGGTAAACCCTTTTAAGTCAGCCAAGACTTGGTTAATCTCATTGCGTTTATCTAAAGCATGAATGATCACGTCATCATTGGGTTGCAGCAAAATATTGGCATCACCGCGTGGCGAACGACTGGCTGCTAAAATATCGACGACCTTCGCACGATTTTGTCCCGTCTTACCACTGTTTTTAACCACAACGTAAAGTTGGTTATTTTCCGAAACAGGTACCTGTCCAATACTCAGCACATCGAGCACACGCAAATTGGCATTCCAAGGGTGACTAAATGGTGTCACCAAACTGCCCGTCACGTTAACTTGCGTGGTGTTATTGCCTGCAGCAGAAATACTCTGTGGCACATAAAACAAATCGCCATCACGTGCGCTCAACTTCCGGTCATGAACCGATGTCACTAAGGTTTGCTTTTCGCCTTTGCTGTTCATGGTGGTGACCGAAACCTGATGACGAATGGCATCAGACTGATATCCACCCGACAAGGTCAACAACTCGTTATAACTCACAGCCGAACCGATTTCGTACACCGCAGGACGCACAACGCCCCCTTTAATCGACGCTCTGGCTCCGACAGGTGCAATAAAAACCGCATCTCCATTTTGCAAGCGGATATCTTGGCTACTATCGCCTTTTAACAACAAATCGTATAAGTCGATTCTGGCAACGGTTTTGCCAGCGCGTTTAACCTGAATGTTACGCAATGAACCTGTCAGACGAATACCACCAGCCGTCTGTAGCGCTTGGGTAATTGTTGCCAAAGAACTGACTTGATAGCCACCGGGCGTTTGCGCTTCGCCTAGCACAAACACGCGCATACTACCCACTTTACCCAGACTGATATTCACATCGGCACCCGTGAATTTCTCTCGGATTTTTTGTGACGCTGTTTGACTAAAGTCGGCAAACTTCATGCCCGCTGCCGACAAGTTACCCACATCAGGCACTTCCACGCCACCATCTCGTCCCACAAACAATAAATGCTTCTGTGTCGTCTTACCATAAATGGTGATTTTGATCTGATCGTCGATATTCAAGACATAATCTTGAGGGACAGGAACATCTTTAAGTGATGAAAAATCATTTTGACCTTTGAACAAATCATAACCAAAATAAGGCAGAGCCGTTTCTGGCTCTTTGACGACGACA
>DZAT01000083.1:0-1324 GCA_022736205.1 Thiomicrospira cyclica | reverse complement strand
CCGCTTTAAAAGCAGCAATTTCGGCATCCGTGACAGCATGAGCCAATAAGGGCAACAAGGCGAGTGCAACTAAAGCAATCATCGGTCTTGGCGAGGCATAAAAAAACATATTCAAGATACCTTATGATAATATTGTCGCAATTATATGCTTTAATGATGAGATTAAACAATGCGCATTCCACTGATTTTACTGTTTTCTTTGAGTATGCTGACAGGCTGTAGTAACACTTGGAACGCCATTAACGAAACATGGAAACAGTCGGGTAGTGGTGAGCGCGATGCACGCATTACCGATGACTATATTCGTCAACTGCCATATGCTAGCCTATTGGTGGCAATTGAGCCTCGCGCGGAAGCCTTGCTGGTGTTAGAAAGTATCGAGGGCAACCGCTTAAATTGGCGTGCCAACAGTGGCGCACTGATTAGCATCGAAGGTGGACGCGTGATCAGTCTGAGTGTTGATGCGAGCAATTATCGGGTTAATAACACGACCAATAGCGTTGACCCTGTCAGAAGTAACGACTGGCGCGATCATCAATCTTACAACCTGACACTAGACTTTCCGCATTTACAGTTGTACCAACAATTGTTTCATTGTCAGCTGCAAGCAACAGGTACAGCAGCGTTCAAAACGCCATTACGATCGGGCACTGCCATCGTCTATCAAGAGGACTGTCAATTAAGTCATGGACGCTATCGTGCCCAAAATGAGTATTGGGTCGATGCGCAAGGGCGCGTGGTTAAAGCCCGTCAGCATTTTCACCCAACGTTACCGGGAGCGGTTGTGTTTAACGAAGCCAAACCCACTGGCTCGCACGCCGAATAAGCGCCATAAAAAAACTCCGCACAGGGCGGAGTTTTTTACGTCAAGCCAATAATAAAATAATTATTGAGCTGTTGAAGTTGCAGTTGCAGTTGCAGTTGCAGTTGTACCAGAGTCTTGGTTAGCAGCAACGGCTGCAACAGCAGCAACGGCTGCAGCTGCACCAACAATAGCAGCAGTACTGAGACCTGCAATACCAGCGCCTGCAGCTGCGCCTGCACCAGCAGCGCCCGCGCCCGCTGCAGCACCACCACCACCAGCACCAGCACCAGCACTGCCAGCACCGCTACCTGCGCCTGTTCCAGTTGTTGAACCAGTACCTGTACCAGCACCAGCTGCTTGAGCCATCACGCCCGTTGATAAACTTAACAAGCTTGCTGCGATTGCAGCCATCAATGACAATTTAGTCATAATTTTTTCTCCATTTGATAATAAACAAAACTAATACATTAATATCATAGCATTAACATAAAAAAATTGGGTGCAATTTGATGAAAATTT
>DZAT01000030.1 GCA_022736205.1 Thiomicrospira cyclica | reverse complement strand
AGGTTATCGAGCGTTGTGCCCCAACGTACCGCCTTTTTACCGCCTGCATTCATCGAGATATTACCACCGATGGTCGAGGCATCAATCGAAGTAGGGTCAACAGCAAAAATCAGTTTATTTTTTTCTGCCAAGTCGGCAACGCGACGAGTGACCACCCCAGCGCCAGTGCGCACAGTCGCCACAACCTTACCGTCAGACGCTGGCAATTCAAACTGCTCAACGCCTGATAAAAACTCGAGCTTTTCGGTATTAATCACCACCGATTTTGATTCAAGCGGAATCGCACCACCTGTGTAGCCTGTACCGCCCCCACGTGGAATCATGGTCAGCTCTAACTCAATACAACCCTTCACAATATCGAGCACTTCCGCTTCGGTGTCGGGCGACACGACAACTAACGGCAACTCAACACGCCAGTCGGTGGCATCGGTAGCATGGCTAACACGCGCCAAGCCCGAAAAGTCGATATTATCAGGATGCGTAACCTTACTGAGGCGCTTGAGAACCTGTGCGCGTAAGGCTTTTTGCTCATCGAGCCAGCGATCAAAATGAGTGACGGCATGGGTCACTCGGTCAAGCAGTTGACGCGCTAACTCATTGCCATTCAACCGTCCTTCGACCTGCTTTAAGCGATGACGCATGGCATCAATCAGCTTTTGCCGACGCTTGGGGTTTTCTAACAAGTCGTCTTGCAAATAGGGGTTGCGATTGACCACCCAAATATCGCCCAACACCTCGAACAACATCCGCGCCGACCGTCCTGTGGTGCGACCTTCGCGCAATTGCTCGACGATCTGCCAAGAATCCTGACCTAATAAACGCGCGACGATCTCTTTATCAGAAAAAGACGTATAATTATAAGGGATTTCTCGAATGCGATCTTGGACTTGCATACTGGGTGTGCCTCGCAGCTAAACCTGAAAAAGGGGATTGATTTTAACATAGAACAAAGCAGTAGGGGATATTGCTTTTTTGAATAACACATTAAAACAATCAACAATCATTCGTCAAAATAGATCGCACTAACATGGACAGACCAAGGATGCAGCGTTATTAATTATGTGCTATAGATTAATTCTATTTATCAAGCCATAAGTTTACGTTATATAATATATTTGGGCAATTAGCGATCTACATTAAAAAGGAAAACAGATGCAACAAAAGCAATTTATGGATAAGTATCCTATTTTCGAACTCACATTAGAAAAAACAGAATGTCGTTTTAATACGTCAGGTGAAATCTTTGACTATTTGATGGCACAAATCGAGTCTCATCCCAAAGCCAAGTTTATTGCACAATTCGATCATCTGGCACACACACAAGCGATCGACGGCGAAATCAATGCAGAGATACTTGCGGCAGGTCATGTCATTTTCTGTTTCGGTACAAAATTACCTAACGCGCAAGTGATGGCAGTGCGCCCACGCAGCATCGCAGTGACGGAGTTTGCTGACTCATTTGTGATTAACTTTATGGAACCCCCGATGCCTGTTGCTACCGAAGCAATGGAAAGCTGGGTGAAAGCACTACAAAAGTGATGCGACGTAAAAGGCTCGAAGATTCGAGCCTTTTTTATTCAAACCAGCGCAACTGCCCTTCCCTTGTCTCTGCCATCATCCAAGCCCTTTTTTCCTCGCGACTAATTCCTAAACCATCGGCATACCAAGCTAAATGCTTACGAGCAAAACGCAAACCAAAAAACGCGCCATAAAAATCGTGCATACTGTGAATATGCCTGTGGATAACTTGGTGGATTGTTTTAATGTCTGGTTCTGATATCTGCTCGCCTGTTTGTAAATAGTGCAACACCTGCGCGAATAGCCAAGGCTTGCCATTCGCCCCTCGCCCGATCATGACACCTGCTGCGCCTGTCTGTATCAATACGTTTTTAACCTGTTCTGGTGTGATCATATCGCCATTAGCAAGGATCGGAATCTTAACCGCCTGCGCCACGTCACCAATGGTATCGTACTCTGCTTGTCCTAAAAACTTATCTTCTCGCGTGCGACCATGCACACTAAGTAATTGTATTCCTTCATTTTCTGCAATTTTTGCAATGGTGACTGCATTTTTATGGCTGCGTGTACTACCTGTACGTATTTTAAGTGTAACAGGTGTATTTGGCACAGCTTGCACCACCGCTTTGCAAATATCGGCAACCAGTAATTCATTACTGAGCAATGCCGAACCCGCCGCAACAGCGCAAACCTTCTTAGCAGGACAACCCATATTAATGTCAATGATATGTGCACCAGCAGCTACCTGCACCTGTGCAGCGATTGCCATATCCTGTGGATTATTTCCTAACAGCTGAATGGCAACAGGGGCAACCTCGTCGGCTTGAACGGTGCGAAAGGTACTTTTATCGGTTCCCATTAAATCGCTACGGCTGTGCAACATTTCGCCCACAGCGTAACCAGCACCCCATTCGCGACACAGATTACGCCACGGCAAGTCGGAAACACCCGCCATCGGTGCTAACACCACATTATTGGGCAACAGATAATGCCCAATGGTAAGAGGATGAATGAGAGCGGACATTGCGTGCCTAGGTAATCATAACAATCCGCTATTTTACACGAGACAAGTCACCTATCGTTATCGTCGGTGACGATTAAGCCGCCTTTAGCTTAAACGTACAAACCAATTCGTCTAAGTTCTGCGCCACTTCGCCCAAGTATTGTGCCAAGGCTGCATTGTCTTTTACCAAACCTGCGCCTTGCTGTACCGCTCGATCAATGTCGATCATGGCAGTATTGGTTTCCTTGAGTCCACGTGCCTGAGCGGCAGCACTTTGGCTAATATCGCTAACCAACGACACCATCTGATCAAAATGCGTCAATACATCATCTAACATCGCGCCCGTTTCTTGCACTTTTTCGGTACCAACATGAATTTTAAGCGCCGTTTGATCAATCAATCCTTTAATATCCTTCGCTGCCTCTGCAGACTTTCCTGCCAAGGCACGCACTTCGCTGGCGACCACCGCAAACCCACGACCATGCTCACCCGCTCTCGCTGCCTCGACGGCTGCATTCAATGCCAACAAATTGGTCTGAAATGCGATACTATCAATCAATGACACAATCCCTGTTATTTGATGACTCACATCGCTAATCTCATTCATGGCAACAATCGCCTGATGCATCACCTCAGCGCCTTTACGCACTTCTTGCGCTGAGTCACCCGCCAATTGTGCCGCATTTTCTGCCGAACTTGCCGACTGTTGAACTTGGGCGGTTAAGGTCATCATGGTGGAAGCTGTTTGTTCAATGGCGCTCGCTTGTGCTTGAATGCGATCGGACAAACCCAAGTTTGCCTGAGACACTTGAGAAGAGGCATCGGCTACTTCTGTCGCCTGACCTTGCACATGCGCAAAAGAGCGATTAAGTGACAAAACGGCTTCATTCATGGCTGTCTTAATCTGTGCCAAACCACCCTGATAATCGCCATGAACCTGTGCGGTCAAATCACCATGAGATAAGGCTTGCGCACTTTGTACCACGTCATCTACGGCTGTGCTTAATGTGGCAATGGCTTTATTAATACGATTGGAAAGCGTCAGCGTGAAACCAGACAATCCGATTGTTTCCACTCGCGAGTCAAAGCGACCACTGGCTAAATCATCGAGGGCTGCGCTGATGCGGCGCTCAATTAACACCTCCTGCGTGCGATCAAACCACTCGATCACATACCCTAAGCGCTGCCCTTCTCTGACAATCGGCATCACCACGAGGCGTAAATGAACATCGGACACGACCATGTCTCTCGCGCAAGATTCGACAATCCCTTCAGGGACAAATTCAGTTTCATTAGGGTCATAACGAAAGACATTTAACGAGGCTCCGACCAACTCTTGCACCGAAAAATGGGGTAGTTGAAGCCTAAGCGCTGGCTCATTGTGGGTTAACATGGTGATTAACGAGCGATTCATGCTGACGATGCGCATTGACATATCGACCACCATCATATTGGTGCTCGTGGCATTCATTGCCGTGGTTAAAATAGCGCTTTCTCGTGCGGCGTCACTGGTCATGCAAGCATTCTGACCAATGCGCGTACGTAATAAATTTAATACGGTTGTCCATGCGTCGTGCCCTATGATCGGCAGACGAAAAACACCATTACTTAAATTATGAATCGCTTGCAATTGAGACACAGAAGGGCGAGACAACAGAAACCCGCGCCACATCGATAAGCCAAAACCCGACACAGTCAACAGACTTCCCAAAACCAAACCATCAGCGAGTAGATAAGGAATCAGCAAACCAACAAATCCGAACAACATACCAGCAAGCCCTAATCGGTCTAATGATGCCTTCGGTGTCCACGGCATCTGCGCTTTTCCATGAGCCATTCGGACATAAAGCACAGCCGCCGCTTGCTTTTGTTCGCTCGAAGCGGGATAACGTACCGATACATAACCCTTAACGCGACCATGATCAAAAATAGGACTGACGTTAGCGGCAACCCAATAATAATCGCCATTTTTGCGTCTGTTTTTAACGATGCCAAACCACGGGTTACCAGCCTGTATCGTTTGCCACAAATCTTGAAAAGCGGCTTTAGGCATATCAGGATGACGCAATAGACTATGTGGCTTACCCCTAATTTCATCTGCCGTATAGCCACTTGCTTCTAAAAAAGCCATGTTATACGTGAGAATGCTGCCGTTCATATCGGCAGTCGATAAAATAACAGCATCTTCTGGTAATTGATATTCTTGTTCCATAATAAAACCCCTTTAACTATCGCTGATGACTTCGATAATAAAGGGATTTTTAGGTTCTAAGCTTACATTTGCTCACAATAACATTAGCAGAAGTAAGTGATTTTTAGGTGCAGTCCATATGTATGCTGCAATAGCGATTGCGTCCATGCTGCTTGGCTTCATATAAAGCTGTATCCGCATGGTCGAGCAATGAGGCGATGGTTTGATCGCCCTTAGGCAACCAACTCGCAACACCAATACTGATGCTGACTTGCGTAAAGGCAGACATCGCATGGGGCAAATGAAGGTCTCTCACCGCTTGCACCATACGCTCAGCTAACAATTGTGCCGCTGCCGCATCGGTATCGAATAACAGCACCACGAACTCTTCGCCACCATAACGGGCAAGCAAATCACTCTGACGATAAACTTGCTGCTGCAATGCGTGTGCTACTTGCTTTAAACAATCGTCCCCTTCGATATGTCCATAATGATCGTTGTACAACTTAAACCAATCAATATCGAGCATAAGCACGCTTAACGGCAATTGGCTGCGTTGCGCAAATGCCTTCATCTGCGCAAACTGCTCATCGAAATAACGACGATTAGCAATGCCTGTTAATCCATCGGTATTCGAGAGGCGCTCTAATTGCTGATTGGCGGCTGCCAATGCCGCTGTTCGTTCGGCAACACGCTGTTCGAGTAAGTGCACCCCAGTCTGAATTTGCTCCGATGAACGATTAAAGGCTGCTGCCAACTGGTTCACCTCTACAATTTGACTCTGTTCCGTTAAACACGGATGACCACCTTCGGACAAGCAGCGTTGACGCAAGGCAGCACTGCAACTTAAATCGGGTTGTCGTTCATTAGGGTCACAAGCAACACGCTCGATCAACAACTCAATCGGCTTGACCAATTGATAAGACAGATAACGCACCATCAACAATCCGAGCAAAATCATGATCAACAACACAAAAACGACCACAATTAACTGATGATAAAAACCCGCATCGAAATCTTCTGTTGCCAACAACACACCAACCACAAAATACAAACCATAATCATCTTGAATCACACGCTTATGTAACACATAATCACGACCTTCGATACGAAGGTTAAACTGACCTTGTGGCTGCACAATATTGGCAATTGCCTGCAGTCGGACATCGGGATAGTTGCTTAACGTCAGCTGTACCGCTTGCGCGGCTTCCCCCGTGTAGACAGGCGTTGGCAAACTGGTTGCAGCCAGTTTACCCTGATCATCCACCAAAAAACTCAGACCGTTCTCACCCACATCAATGGTACGCAAATAACCCGAAACGTGGTCTAGCGCCAAATCAACCGTAATAACCCCATCAAAAGCACCTGTTTGTCGACTGAAAATAGGGACGACCACACCAATACCCAGACCTTTATAAGGTAGATACTTATACACAGGATACCAACCCAGCTTTTGCGTACGCAAGGCTTGCTGATACCAAGGACGATCTCGCTGATCCGACTTTCTTGCCGAGCGCAATCGTTCACCCAGCAAGTTATCTTTGCCGAGCGCATAGAAGGTCAGCATGCGGTCATTTTTTAACGTAGCGGTCATGATTTGAATATCGTCTGTATCGGGCGATCGTGTAGCACCGACATACTCACCATTACGGTCGGCTGCCGAAATAAAGGTTTTGTAAGGAAAGCTTTTGATTTCGCTAACAAACAACTGTTGTAACGCTATTTTATCGTCTAATGAAACCAACCCAGTCGCTAAGGCATCCTGATTCGTTTTTGCCAACGCAATGCCACTCGCAAAAAAGCGACTTAACGTCACCTCTGCTGTCTTGCTGACTTGTTCCGAAAGCTGCGCACTAAACTGAGCAATCGACTGCTGAGCACCCCAATAAACCATAACCACAGTCAACAAACCGACAAACAAAAAAAAGCCCAATAAGGGCCATAACAAATAGTGACGTAACGCTAAGGGGTGTTTATTGTTAGCGGTAAACTGGGCTTTGTTTGTCATGAGCGAAAAATTCCTCTGGTCAACTGATAGCCAAAATTGCGTTTAACCTTAATAATATCACTTCCCGCTTGACCATGCTCAACTAACCATTTTTCCAATTTTTTACGTAATCGACTCATCGCCACTTCTAAGCGTCGCAAATCGCTAAAATCATTATCATCACCCCCAATCGCACCAATCAATTTGGCTTTACTGACCATCAACTGATCGACATCTAAAAAGACTTCGAGTAAGCGCATTTCCATCCAAGTCAGATCTAATGACGGCAGTAACGCGCTGTTGTCTTGCTGCAAACACAATTGCTGACGCAAACCGTTTAGTATCAAACGTGGCTCCGATACGCGAGACAAAACAAGGGGAGGCTGCAGGCGACGCACCAAGGTTGGGACAAGCGCATTCAGCTCCTGAAAATTAACAGGCTTGACTAAATAATAATCAGCTCCCTGCCGATAGCCTATGAGACGATCGTCAATGTCGCCTCTTGCTGTAGCCACAATAATGCCCAACTGCGGCTGGCTTGTTTTCAAGCGCTCAGCAATACTCAAGCCATCTTCATCTGGCAGACCTAAATCTAAAATCAGCACATCGGGTATGCTTTGACGCAACTGAGCATCCATATCACGCGCGCACACCACGCCACTAACCGCAAACCCTGCATAGCGTAATTGAAACAGCATTTCGTCGAGCAAGTCGGCGTTATCTTCTACCACTAATATAGATATCACGTTAACCCTCTGTGCTAACTTGCTGCAATGGCAAGCGCAAGCAAAAAATACTACCCTGACCTTCGGGATTGGGATAGGAAGCCAAATAACCCGCATGCAATCGGGCAATTTTTTGTGTCATATACAAACCCAGTCCCACGCCAGGAATATCGCCCAAACCTTTACCACGTGCATATGGCTCGAACAGTGCCGCTCGTTTATCCTCATCAATACCACGCCCTTGATCAATCACACAGATATGACACCACTGCTTTTCGTCCACTTGCTGCTGCGTGATGGTTAATCGAATGGTTGCGTCCGATGGACTGTATTTGCTGGCATTATCAATTAAGTTCGAAATGCCCAACTGGAGCAAGCTATCGTCTGCTTGTAGGTTAAACGCTTCTGGACACAGCACATGTAATTGCTGACTACCCATAAATTGTTGCTGCCACAACTGAACCAAACTACTCATCGATAACAATTGGAATCGGGGTTGAAACGTCACATCTTCCAGTTTGCTTTTCAATAAAAAGCGATCAACGAGGCTATTGAGCCGATCGACACCACGACGCAAACGCAGCTGCCGTTTTTGCACCTCTGCAGGTTGCTGACACGCATCAATCAATGCCAAACTCTGCAACGCACCATCCATCATGGCAATCGGGGTTTTAACCTCGTGCACCACCATCGCAAAAAAGTCAGCTTGCTCTTGACGAGAAAAGGATGCCTGATGCGCCTGCGCCTGCGCTTGTTGCGCTTGTAAAGCCGACACTTGCGCCTGCGCCTGCGCCAAGCGTGATTGAAGGCGATGACGCTGACGGCTCCATACCAACAAAACAAACAGCACCAGCACAACAATCGCTAACGCCAAGCTTATCGGCAAATAAGGGCGAACAACCGAAGCAAAATCCGCGTGCGTTGCGACCATAAGCTGCTGCCAATGGTTATAAATGTCTCGCTCTTCTTCTAACGAAATCTGATTTAATGCTTTTTGTAAAATCGAAAACAACACAGGCTCCGATTTATGCACACCAATCGCCAACTCAAAAGGGTGCTCTGCTTGACCAATCACTTGTAACCCAGAAAGCCCTTGCGCTTTAATGGCGTAATTAATCGCCCCCAAATTATCCGACAAAGCATATGCTTTACCTGTCAACACAGCTGCCAAACCTTGCACAACCGAATCGACCACCAACAAAGGCAATTGCGGATAATGCTTTTTAAGATAGTCTTCCGACCAATAGCCTCTAACAACGGCAACGCGCTGGCTCGACGATAGCTGAGCAAAACCTTCAACATAATGCTCGCCTTCTCGTGCCACCAACACCATTGGAAACGCCAAATACGCACGCGTAAAGTTAAAATATTGCCGCCTTTCTGGTGTCGCTACCGCACTTGATAACACAGGTATCTGAGCATTCATGGCAGCATTTAAAGTTTCTGACCAATTTTTATTACTATTAATAGCAAAAGTCACCCCAAGCAGGCGCTCAAAACGATGAAAATATTCCGCCGCCATACCATCATATTCACCCTGCGCATTAATAAACTCGAAAGGTGCCCAGTCGCGATCATTGCCGATGGCAATCACGGGATGATCTCGCAAATATGCCTGCTCTTCGGCGGTTAATAGCGGTTTTTCGTTACGAAAAATCAAGGCGCGGGTATCGAGCTTGTTAAGTTCCGCATCTGTCAGCAGACCAAGCTCTTTGGCATTGGTGGCAATCGCCTGCAATTTAACGGCATCCAAACTACCAATTGCCGTTTGCGCAGGTCTCACATGCTTTTCAGTCGCTTTTGCTTCCGCTAATAGTGCCTCGCGTGACTTAGCGACAGAATAATCCTTCAAAATCAAATCGACAATCGCTTCGGGATGGTCGAGCGCATAGCGCCATCCCTGAATCGTCGCCTGCTTAAAGCGTTCGACAGTTTCAGGATCTTGCTCGACAAGGGCTTGCGAAGTAAAGATTAAATCATCGTAACTTTGCACGCCATAACTCTTAGGATCAACAACATAAAAGGGAACTTTCATGCTTTCTAACACAAACGGTTCATTGGTACTGTAAGCCGAAATGGCATCAACCTCTCCCGATAAAAACTCACTCAGCTGACCAGAGCTTGGGCGTTCTCGAATGTCGGTAGCACCATCGTAACGCGCCATTTTAAGTAAGCTCAACACTTGCAAAATTTCTTGACGCATCACTTTACTATGACTCAAATCACGCAAACCACTGATCGGACGATTGGCAATGAGTATGACGGGAGAATACTGAAACGTCGCTGACAGCAAACGAATGGGAATACCTTTGGCATAATCGACGATTAACTGACTGTAACCAATGCCAAAATCGACACGACGAGAAAGCACCGAATCTAATACATCCACACCCGCCTGCCACGGTTTAATGGTGACATCTAACCCTGCTTGCGCATAAAAGCCTTGCTGCAGAGCAGCATAAATACCCGCAAACTCAAACTGATGATTCCAATGCAACTGAATCGATACAGGTTTAAGTGACACTGCCTGTTGATCTGGTTGCGCAAAGGCAACCGAAAAACCGAACATCGACACCAACACAGCGCAGAATCGAGACAGGCTCCAAAAGATATTTTGCATGCAGCTAATCATCACCGATACCATTTAACATTGAATCTAATGGTTTCAGGGTAGCAAAAAAATAATCACCAATGCTCACAAATGCTCACAAAGCACTAACAACAGATGATCACCTTACCAAGAAATCATCATACTGCGCCAGCACCCGCGCATCAGCAAACTGCGACAATACACGCTCACGCCCTGCCTCACCCATTGCCATACGTGCTTGTGGCGACAAGTTCAAGAAAGTACGAATGGCATCTGCCAGCGCCTCAGCATTTCGCGCCTCGCACAATAACCCTGTTTTGCCATCGACCACCAAATCACGACAACCAACCACATCCGTCGCAATCACAGGCTTACCCATACTCATGGCTTCTAGTACGGTACGTGGCAATCCTTCGGCATATGAAGGCAAGACAAGGGCATCACAATTGGCAATATGCTCGCGCACGTCGCTTGTTTCGCCCAAATACGTCAACCAGCCTTCCGATTGCCAATGCGCTACCACCTCGGGCGTAATTGCTTGGGGATTCTGCGGATAAAATGGTCCTAACAACTGCAACTGCACTGCCGACAAATGCTCGGCGGCATCATGCTCTTCGTGATTACGCGGATTAATCGCGCGATGATCTAACACATCATCATGCTTTGCTTTAAGCAAACGGCCCGCTTGCGCAAACTCAGCGATGCCCTTGTCGTACAACAAGCGTGCAATTAACAACAAGCGCACGACACCATTTTTATGCACATGAGCTCTAGGTGAAAAATGCTCAGTATCCACCCCCTCACCAGGCAAAATCTCACATTTATTAGCAGGAGCCAAGCCGCTATGGGTAAAAAGCTGATAATCATCCTTGTTCAAAAACCAAACGCCCTTAGCAAAACGCAGCGACAAGCGATATAAATTACGCGCCAACCATGCTTTAAGCCCCGTATTTAAGAAAGCGAAACCCTGCCCTGTTACCACCGCCAAGCTCGGCACACGCGCCAAAGCCGCCGCCCAACTGCCATAAATAACAGGCTTAATCGTATAGTGGATCACCAATTGTGGCTGATAATGTCGATATAACTGAATTAATTGCCACACCACTTTCAGCTCTTGCAAGGGATTAGAACCTCGATTATCCAGTGCTAAAGGCTCAAAAATCGCGCCCTGCTCCGCTAACTTAGCCTCTGCAATGGCATCTCGTGGTGCAATCGCCACCACGCGCTTACCTTGCGCAACCCAGTGCCGAATTAAATTGCCGCGAAAATTAGCAATACCCCATGCAGTATTGCAAACGAGGATCAGGGTTTGTTGTTGCATCATCATTAATCCACAATATCAGGCGTTACCGCATCCACCACATCTACCGCCACGCCCACCGTGGTCGTAACAACATCGGCTGCGACCATCACCACCGAGCAACCAGAAAGCAGCACCCAAAGCACCATTACCACACCTAGCTTAATCATCCCACATCACCTTTGCGTACTGCGCCACAATGGTCGCGCTATTAAAATCCTGTCCACGTAACTTACCCGCTCTCGCATAGGCATCACAACGCGTCGCGTCATTCATTAAGCCAGAAACCGCTTGTGCAAAAGCACTCACATCACCAACCGCAACCAAAGCGCCATTGCTTGCCCACTCGACCCCATCGCCCAGTTGCAATTGCTTATCTTGATCAGACTCAGGCGCTAAAATTTCTCTCGGACCACTGGTGCAATCGGCCGCAATCGTCGGTACGCCACACAGCAATGCTTCGGCTAAAACATTGGGAAAACCCTCACTACGCGATGCCATCACAAAGGCATCTGCACGAGCAAGATATGCAAAGGGGTTTTCTTGACGGCCAACAAAAAGCACGCGATCATCGACACCTTGCGCCTTAGCAACCCCTTTTAGAAAATCCTTCTGCGGGCCATCGCCAACCAACAGCAACTCAACCGTTTTAGGCAACTTAACCAAGGCACGAATCACATCGTCCAACTGCTTCAACTCAATCAACCGCCCGACAGAAACCAAAGTGAATTTATCCGCTTCTTTGCGCCAACCGACTGGCTCGGCTTGTGCCTGACGCGCAATTTTTTCGACATCGTAAGGATTGTGAATCACCACTTGCGGCACAGATAACGCAGGTATCAAATTTGCTAAATCCACCTTCATGCCATGCGATTTGAGAATCAGCAAATCCGCAACAGGATACAACCAGCGAATCAACGCTAAGTTAATCTTGCCCAACCAACCTTCTTGCTGATACAAACTGACCTGCCCGACATTCACCAGCTGAACCTTATGACTTGCCCCCATCAAGCGAGCCAAGGCATTAACATAACTCGCCCGATACACATGACTTTGCACCAAACGAACGCCTTGCGACTTAATGAGCCGACGTAATCGCCAAGCAAATACGGGCAAATACAGCAACTTTTTCCATCCTGCCTCTTGTCCAGTAAAGTCCGACAGATAGGTCACAGACAAACCTTCTGGTAGCGTATAAAACATATTACGCTCTAAGCAGACCAACTGTATCAGCTTACCTTGTTTACTCAGCGTATCGAGCAAGATGCTCACCACGCGCTCAGCGCCACCATTACCCAAAGAGTTAATGAGTAACACGGTAGAAGTTGTCTTATCTGACATGCTATAACCCAATAAATGACATATTCAAAGTATAGTGCAAACCCTCACATCCTGCATCTCATTCAATGCTAGAATATAAAATATCAGTCACTTAATTCGTCTAGGAACTTTAACGATGACACATCGTTTCACGATTTTTACACCCACTTATAATCGCGCCCATACCCTACCCAAGGTTTACGCCAGTATTCAAGCACAAACCTTTCGTGACTTTGAATGGCTCGTTGTCGACGATGGCTCTTCCGACAACACCCGCGAACTCGTTGAACGTTGGAAGCAAGAAGCCAACTTTCCCATCCACTACGTCTATCAACCGAATGGGCACAAGAAAACAGCCATTAACACAGGCGTTAAGCATGCCCAAGGTGAGCTTTTTCTGATTTTAGACAGTGATGACGAAATGCTGCCCAATAGCTTAAAAATCTTTAATGACTACTGGCAAGCCATTCCAGAAGCGCAGCGTCAAAACTATACAGGCATTACCGCATTGTGCATGGATCAACACGGACAATTAGTCGGCAATCGGTTTCCAGAAGACATCATCGACAGTGACTCGGTATCGATTCGCTACGACCACAGCATCACAGGAGAGAAATGGGGATTCAATCGCACCGACATTATGCGTCAATTCCCATTTCCCGAAAATATCCCAGGGCTAGTAACCGAAGCATTGGTATGGAATCGAATCGCCAAAACGTACAAAATGCGCTTTATCAACGAAATCGTGCGCATCTATTATGATGAAGCCGACTCGCTCACACGCACCAGTATGATTCGCAATACACCTGGATTTCGCACCTACTATCACGAAACCTTATGTAACGAATGGCGTCGCTTTTTTAAAGCACCACTTTCTATTTTGAAATTAGCAGCGAATAGCATTCGATTCGACCTACATTGCCAAGATATGAGCACAGAGTCACGTCACGTCGCACAATGTGGCTGGGGCGCAACCCTGCTACGCACACTTGCCTACCCTGTTGGCTACCTTGCTTATCAACTCGACAAACAAAAGCCATGAGAAATTTTCGCTAGGTTAAAAAGGTCAAGACAACATCTTGACCTTCAAATGATCGCGATAGCGCTTCCAATAAAAATAATAGTTAGATGACTGCGCAATCAGCAACACCGCTAAAAACAACATAAACTGATCTTGCTTATCCAGCAACCACAGCACACCATAGCCCATCATCATAATCGCACCAAACAAGATATTAAGCCACATACCAAAACCATAGTAGCGGAACAAACCAACCGAATGGGCATATGGCGATTCCAATACAATAATAAACGTAAAGCCCGACAACAACAGGAACAACCAGCGCATATCTTCCATCTGATCTAAGGTAAACTTATCACCAAAGAAAACCTGCATAATCCACGGCATGGCAAAATAGGCGACAGTTGTCACCCCTAAAAACAACACCACGGTTTGCTTGAGCGCACCCGATACCAAGACAGGAATATCATGAAAGCGTTTTTCTTCGTGAGCATGCGTCACATGTGTGCTGAACATATTCATAATGGGCGAATTAACCACCTCTAAAATACCCACAGTGAACTTACTTGCGTATGAATACAACGAATAAATGCCGGGACCTGCAGCGGTTAATACAGCAGCAAGCAATACCTCTTTCAAATCGTACGCCAAAGAACCCAGCTTCATTTTTGCCGAGTTAGACAAGATCGCCATATCATCTGGCACGCGCAAAACCCAACTGAATCGTGCTTTAAGCACGCCAAAAATCAACACGAACTGCCACGCAATCACACTCGAATACGCAAAAACCATAATCCACGCTAATAACTGCACATCTGGCGTCTGCCACATCCACATAACGCCCGCAATTTTGATCAAAAGAGCAACAATTTCAACCCAGTAATAAACCCCAAACCATTCGTGTAGTGAGAGGTATTTTTTATTGAGCGACATCCAATTACTCAATGCCAAATAAATAATAAATACATCTAAGAAACGTAAGAGCGCACTTTGCTCTGGCATATCCCATAATAACCTGACGGCAATATAAACCAAAATAATGGCGACGGATGCCAAACCAATCCAAATCAACAACAACGCATAAATCTTGTCTGCTTCGGTGCGATCTTGCTTTAAGCGCTCGACGTACCAAGGAATCCATGCCTCCCAAACCGACTGCACCAAGTGCCCCAAATACATCACAATGGTTAACGCTAAAAAGAAAATATCGGTTTCCGTACTCGCACCAAACAACCGACCAATCAACGCAATAAAAACAAACTGCAAAAACACATAGCCCAGCGCCAAAAGGTTTTGTTGCAGCCCCACAATCTTTTGCCACACACGCGATAACCGCATCTTAAATCCAACCTTTCATAACATACATTGCATAACCAACCCACTCGTGCCAAGCCTCTGTGGTACGCGCCAAACCGCTTGCACTGGGCAACCAATTCAGCAGACTCGTCTCTAAAGGCAAGGCGCGAACATCGGTTGTGGCTGGCATAAACACAATATCGGGCAACTGCCGCTGAAAAACGTGTAACGCACGCGGCATATGAGATGCCGATGTCACCAGCAGAACACGCCGAACCGATCGTTGATCTAGTATCAAACCGCTGTTAATGGCGTTTTCAAAGGTCGTCAAACTAAGTCCTTCATCAACAATGGCTTGCGAGGGAACAGACAAAGCTTCTAATAGCTGACGCATGGCAGCTGCTTCGGTTTGCACCTCCCCTTTCCAACCAATCACACCACCACTGGCAATAATCACTGGCGCTTTGCCCGCCAAATACAACTGTGCTGCATACCAAACCCGATCAGCAGCATCACCCAAATCAGGATGTAGACGCTCAGGAGGCGCATCACCACCCATGCCGCCACCCAACAACACGATAACCTCTGCCGTTGCCATCTTATCTATTGTTTGCATCGGATACTGCTGTTCGAGCGACTGCAACGCATACTGACCTGTCACAGGCATTGCCGCCACCCACAAAAAAACCAACGCCAGAACAAAAACCGTGCGACTGAGAAGACGACGATGAAAAAGGCTGAGTAGCAATGACAAAATCAACAACAATAATACCCAACTTAACGGATAAAGAATCCACGAAGCCAGCTTTAACAGATAAACAGACACAACAACCCCAAATGTTATAACGTCTTGGCATTCTAGCAGATTGGAGATAGCCCAACTTCTTAACATAACAAAAAATAAATTATCATGCCAAGCCCACGACTAAGGCATGATGGCGAAGGTTCGAAAAAAAACAGAAAAAACAAGACTGGTTAAAAAATAAATTTACCTCTAAAATATGGCTTCTTCGTACTAGATATAGTATTCAATTAAAAATAAAAACCACATCCTGTATCAAAAAAGGAAACAAACCATGACCCTAACCGTTACCAAGCGCAATGGCAGCCGTGAGCCAATCGATCTCGATAAAATTCACCGTGTTATCATCTGGGCCGCAGAAGGGTTAGAAGATGTTTCGGTTTCTCAAGTAGAGCTTAAAGCGCACATTCAATTTTACGATGGCATTACCACATCAGACATTCATGAACTGATTATCAAATCGGCAGCCGATCTCATTAGCGAAGACGCACCAGATTACCAACACTTGGCGGCACGTTTGGCCATTTTCCACCTGCGCAAACGCGCTTATAAGCGTTTCACACCACCAAGCTTATTCGAACAAGTTAGCAAAATGGTTGGTTTAGGCAAATACGACACCGCACTGCTGTGCGAATACTCGCAAGCAGAATGGGATGAACTAGATCAGCACATAGACCATTGGCGAGACCTAAACTTTGCATATGCAGCCGTTAAGCAGTGGGATGGTAAATACCTCGTGCAAAATCGCGTCACGGGCGAGATTTACGAAAGCCCTCAATTTGCCTACATGTTAATCAGTGCCAGCTTGTTTGCTACCTATCCTAAAGCAACGCGACTCGATTATGTGCGTCGTTTTTACGATGCCTGCTCGCTGTTCAAAATCAGCTTACCGACACCGATTATGGCTGGCGTTCGTACACCAACACGCCAATTCAGTTCCTGCGTGCTCATCGAAACAGACGATTCTCTTGATTCAATCAATGCGACAGCAAGTTCAATCGTTAAATATGTTTCTCAGCGTGCAGGCATCGGCGTCAATATTGGCAAACTCCGTGCGATTGGCAGCCCAATTCGTGGTGGCGAAGCTTTTCACACAGGCTTAGTGCCTTTTATTAAGTATTTTCAGACTGCGGTTAAGTCCTGTTCTCAAGGCGGTGTGCGTGGCGGTGCAGCGACGCTGTTTTATCCGCTTTGGCATTTAGAAGTCGAAAACCTATTGGTACTGAAAAACAATCGTGGTGTCGAAGAAAACCGCGTTCGTCATTTAGATTATGGCGTGCAGCTGAATAAGCTCATGTACCAACGCCTACTCGAAGGCGGCAATATAACCCTATTCAGCCCCTACGATGTCCCAGGACTTTACGAGGCTTTCTTTGCTAATCAAGCTGAGTTTGAGCGCCTATATCAGCAGTACGAACAAGATACGAATATTCGCAAAAAAACAGTTAAAGCAATGGAATTGTTTGGCATTCTGATGCAAGAACGTGCACAGACAGGACGGATTTACATCCAAAACGTCGACCATTGTAATACACACGGCGCTTTTGATCCCGCTGTCGCCCCCATTAAACAGTCCAACCTGTGTATGGAAATTGCCCTACCCACAGCACCGCTCGACAATGTTAACGACCCCAACGGTGAAATTGCCTTGTGTACCCTTGCCGCTTTCAACTTAGGTGCATTCGAACAACTTGATGAACTAGACGAATTGGCAGATCTCATGGTGCGAGCACTCGATTCGCTACTCGACTACCAAAACTACCCCGTTCCTGCTGCGCTACACAATAAGCAGCGTCGTACACTAGGCATCGGTGTAACGAACTACGCTTATTACCTCGCTAAAAATGGCGTTTACTACTCTAACGGCAGCGCTAACCGTCTTACACACCGCTTATTCGAAGCTTTCCAATTTTATCTGCTCAAAGCATCGAATAACCTCGCACAAGAACGTGGTGCTTGTGACTGGTTTGAACAGACCAAATACGCCAAAGGCATTTTGCCAATTGATACCTACAAGAAAGAAGTCGATGCGGTTTGTGGCGAGCCGCTACATTACGACTGGGAAAGCTTGCGAGCCGATATTCTCAAACACGGCTTACGCAACTCGACCTTATCCGCATTAATGCCCTGTGAAACGTCATCGCAAATCACCAACTCAACCAATGGTATCGAACCGCCCCGTGGTTTAATTTCGGTTAAGGCAAGTAAAGATGGCATCTTAAAGCAAGTTGTACCAGGGTTTAAAGCGTTTGGTAACAACTATGAACTACTATGGAATATGCCAAATAACACGGGTTACCTAGAGCTCATTGGCATCATGCAAAAGTTTGTCGACCAATCAATTTCTGCCAATACCAACTACGACCCAACACGTTTTGAGGGCGATAAAACACCCATGAAGGTGCTACTACAAGACTTGCTTTATGCTTATAAAATGGGTACAAAAACCCTGTATTATCATAACACCCGGGACGGTGCTGGCACCAACGACGATGATGGCTGTGCAGGTGGCGCATGTAAGCTATAAGCAAACGACTTGCTTAATGGTGTAAGGGCTTTCCTTCATTCAGTCAAAAGACAAACGTAGAAAGCCCAGAAATAGGTAGCGCAAGCTTTTTCGAAGCTTGCGCTACTTAAAATAAGCGATGCCTCGTATAATAGTGGGCAATTCATTGTGAGATTTTCATGCGTCGTTCTATTTTTCATCGCCATAAGCCACATAGGCTTGCCGACAGACTCCGTCCCATAAGCGCAGATCCTACTGGCTTAAATAACGAAGGCAGTAAAACACGCAGCGGCGCAACTCGGTTGCGTAAAAAACTAACGACCAAAAACGTTAAACTTGGCGCGATAATTACTCTCATCGCGGGCACTGTTGCATGGATGAGTCAAGAGCGTGCACCACAACTGCCAGTTACCGAGCAAACGCTTTCACTACCCAACAGCACCAAACCCAATTCTAACGAAATGGTCACGCCAACAACACCAACGAAAGCACCCAACATTGTGCTCCCACCTGTTAACGCCGTTGCCGTTACCAAAGTCGCTCCAAATAGTTCACAAACGCCACTCACGCAAGCCAACACACAAGCCATTGCCATTGCCAAAAACGGCGACCCTCAAACGGCAGTAAGCTTACTCGAATCAGCACTGATTAATGACCCAGAATCAGGCATTATTTTTGACAACCTACGTAAGCTTTATGCAGGGTTTGCCACTCAGTCTTATCAATTAGCCATAGACCCTGCTAAAAACCAAGCGGTTATCGTCGAACTGAGTGACACACAACAGAAATACAGCATACAAATTCCCGTTATGAACCATAACAACTACCGAGCAGCACTTGCAAAAACAGACACACTCAAGGTCATGCCCAATTTGCCACAAGCAACGTTGCCCCCCACAGAAACAATCATAGCGCCTGCAAGGAAGGCTGAAGCGACCAATGTTGTCCCGAATATCTTAACGTCGGCAAGCGTCACGACGGCCACTCCGATACCAGAAACGATCGTCAAATCACCACCAACGGCTCCTGCATTGAGCGCTGCAGAACGCAGAGACATTAACGCCGCCATCATGCAAGCGCTCAAAAACTGGAGTGATGCATGGTCCAAGCAGGATGTTGCTGCCTATCTCTCTAGCTATCGCACTGACTACGCACCTAAAGGCACAACACACAAAGAGTGGGCGGATTATCGCACGACGCGTTTAAAGGCACCTAAATTTGTTAAAGTAGAGCTAACCGATCAAAAAGCCTTACTGATAGACCCTACGCATGTACGTGTGAGCTTTACGCAAAGCTACGCTTCGGATACACTTAAAGCCAAAGACAAAAAGACACTTGAACTTGAGTTAATCGACACTATATGGCTAATCACTTCCGAATCGGGACGCTAATCCCAAAAACACTCGCAGTCATCACCATCGGTTATGGCTCGCTTGGTATGGCTGCTACGCCAGAAGCCTTACTCGAACAAGCAATGAGTGAAGTGCGTACGCAAAAGAACAAGCAAGCACTGCAAACACTTAATCAGCTGATTGTTCAATACCCCGATTTTCAACTTGCGCAACTCATGCGTGCCGACTTGCTTTATGCGCAGGGCAACCTGCTCGAAAAAATGGGACAGCCAGTAGACTCAACCACCAGCAACAACTTACAAGCAGAAGCCAAGGCTCGTATTAAAGCCGTAAAACAGCCCCCAGAAGGCACATTACCCGATTATGTGATGCAAGTTCCCAACTGGCTCTCACACCTGATTACCGTTGACCTACACGAATCTCGCGCCTACTTATTCGACATCCAGAAAGGACAGCTTATCTTTGTGACAAGCTATTATTTAACCCAAGGTAAACTGGGTGCCGGTAAAGAAAAAGAAGGCGACAAGCGCTCACCTATTGGCGTTTATCGTCTAAGCGCACCCATTCCACCCCTTAAGCTAACACCTTTTTATGGTGCTGGGGCTTTACCGCTCGACTACCCCAACACATGGGATAAACGCAATAATCGCAGTGGTCATGGCATTTGGCTACATGGTACGCCAATCGGACAATATAGCCGTCCGCCCAAAGCATCCGACGGCTGTATGGTTTTCAGTAACGAGGACTTGCAACAACTCATGGCAAGGGTCGATTGGCAACGAACGCTCGTCATCACCGATAGTCAATTAAAATGGCAACAGCCAGAAGAAGTGATTGCGCCGCGAGCACACTTAATGCAGACGCTAGAAAATTGGCGCTATGCATGGGAGCAGCAAAACATCACCGAATACATGCGCTACTATGCCAGCGACTTTGTTGGTAACGCGGGCGAAAACAAACAAGCGTACCAAACGCGCAAAGCACAGATTTTCAGCTACAATCGCGCGCACAAAGTGAGCATCAGTGACTTATTGCTTTACAAGTATCCCAACGAAAAAAGCTTAGCCATTAGCGTTTTTACCCAACGCTATCAACGAGAAGGTAAAGAAACCGTTGAGCGTAAACGTCTTTGGTGGCAATGGCAAAATGATCAGTGGAAAATCATTAATGAAGAAATTATTTTCTAAGGCAAAGACAACAAACCCAGCATTGCTGGGTTTCTTAATGGTTACAAGAACCAATTACGCCATCAACGAACGATGACGCGCACCACCAAACTTAACGTCGATCTCATGTAAATCCTTCATCACCTGATCGGTATCAATCTTGCCCGCAAAGTAGTCCGCACCCATGCGATACACTTCACGCGCATTATTTTCAGAAGTCATCGAACTATGCACCACAATTGGCAGTTTCGCATAGAGCGCATTGGCCCGCACTTCTTTAATAACGGTATGCCCAGAGGCTTCTGGCATCTCTAAGTCGGTAAAAACCAAAGAAATATCATCAGGATTCATCGTGACCATATGATCGAGCAACTTGCGTCCATTATCGAACATAACATGTGGGATACCCGCCTTATTAAACACACCGTCTAAATATACCTGAATGGCGCGAGAATCATCAGCAACCAAAACCGTTTTCTTAGTTAAGAAATCAGAAAACTGTCCAGACTGAATACTTTCCACTTCTTGAAACATACGACTGGCAACTTCTGGCAAGGCTTCCATCAACAAACGCTCAACGTCTAGGATGAAACACAACTCTTTAATATCGTTTAAAAACGTATGATTAATAACAAAAGACTCTTCACTTGCCATACCATAGTTGTCGGCTGGTAAAATCTCTTCCCACCCCTTCTCCTCGACACCATGAATGTGTGCCACGCGTAAACCAACATAGTTATGACTAAAGTCAGCAACAATAATCACTGATTTCTCTTTATCCTCTTGCGTCATCGGAAACCCTAACCAACCAGGCAAATCGACAACGGGAATAAACTTACCACGCAACTGAATCATACCCTCAACTAAGCTATTCGCTTCAGGCAATTTAGACAGATTGTAAGCACGCGCTTCCAGCACTTCTCGAATTTTAAAGACATTAATACCATAAAAAGCAGGACGTTTTACCTGCTCTGGCTTTTCATGCCGCACCTGGAACACCATCAGCGATAACTGATTATTTTCGGCTAGTTTCGCTGTTTTTTCAATTTGATCTAATGAGAGCGACATGACAAATCCTTGTATCGACTGAGTATAATTAAGCTATGATACAAGCATAGCGAAAGCCACGAAAAAAGTCATCCTTATTGCGATAATTCTTACTGATTTAGTCCCATACCTTTGAGTGGTCAACAATTTAAGAGCAAGAATTTAACTGAAAAACACCTTGTTTTGCTACAATGGCTTTCCATTTCTATTTACTAAAGGTGCTTTACATCATTATGCGTTACCATACCTTTAATCAACACCAATTCGATGCCACCAAGCAATGTATGTTTATGGGTGAGCCTGTCAATGTCGCGCGTTATGATGTTCAGCGCTATCCCCTATTCGAAAAGTTAATTGAAAAGCAACTGTCGTTCTTCTGGCGCCCAGAAGAAATAGATCTGTCAAAAGATAGTATCGACTTTGCGAGCATGCCTGCGCATGAGCGCCATATTTTTATTTCTAACCTCAAATATCAAACCTTGCTTGATTCCGTGCAAGGTCGCAGCCCTAACGTTGCCTTCTTGCCCGTTGTCTCACTGCCAGAACTAGAAACGTGGATTGAAACCTGGGCTTTCTCAGAAACCATTCACTCACGCTCATACACGCATATTATTCGAAACATTTTTACTGATCCAGCCGAAATCTTTGACGATATTGTTGTCAATACTGAAATTGCAAAGCGCGCCATCAGTGTCACGCAATATTACGATGACTTCATTGAATACAGTATGCATTTCAATTTATTTGGAGAAGGCACACACACCATTAATGGCAAAGAAATTACCATTCTTGAACGAGAATTAAAGAAAAAGCTCTACCTCACCATTGCTTCTGTCAACGTTCTCGAAGCAATTCGGTTTTATGTGTCATTTGCCTGTTCATTTGCATTTGGCGAACGTGCCATGATGGAAGGTAATGCCAAAATCATCAAGCTTATTGCACGAGATGAAGCACTACACTTATCTGGCACGCAACATATGCTAACCTTAATGCGTGACAACAAAGATGATACCGAAATGGCAGAAATTGCAGCCGAATGTGAACCGCTTGTTATTGATATCTTTCGCAAAGCCGCTGAGCAAGAAAAAGAATGGGCGGACTATTTGTTTGAAGGTGGTAGCATGATAGGACTCAATGCGGACATCTTAAAAGACTATGTAGAGTACATCACTAACGTTCGCTTACGCGCGCTGGGCTACGAGAAGATTTTTGATCGCGGCAATGCAAATCCACTACCGTGGATGAATGCATGGCTATCGACAGATAATGTACAAGTAGCACCGCAGGAAGTTGAAGTATCTTCCTACTTAACAGGCGCTATCGAAACCAAAATGGATTTAAATGACCTTAAAGGTTTCTCATTGTAAGCGTTAAATCAAATGACTGCGTAGATGCTTTTCAGCCTACGCGGTCTAATGGCCAAGTTACAACATGATCTTCTAACTCATCATCGCTCACGTCTTCTTCCGAAACCATTGGCATACCCGCAACACCCGCACCATAGTCATTTGTGCTATTAGGATTACCTGTAACTAATGGATGCCAGGCCAATAGCGGCTTATGCTCATACAAACGACGATACGCACAATCGGGCGGCATCCATTCTAGATCTTCTAGATTGTCATTACTCAACTTAACGCAATCAGGAACATATTGCTGCCGATTCGCATAATTTTTGCAACGTCCTGTATTGCAGTCTAGTAACGTGCACGCCACATCGGTAAAATAAATACGCTCCGTTTGAGCGTCTTGTATTTTAACTAAACAACACTTTCCACAACCATCGCACAAGCTTTCCCATTCATCTTGCGTCATCTCGGATAATTGCTTCGTTTCCCACCAAGGCTGCGCTACTTTACGTACATTCATTTATTTATCTTCATACAGTCGTTCAATATTAGTTATTATCAAACAACCCTATTCTTAAAGTCACCCTTTTTATTGATCATAACGATAATAATTTTTAAGAATTTCAGGCAATAAAAAACCCCGATCTTTTGGAACGGGGTTTAAGGAATAAATG
>DZAT01000082.1 GCA_022736205.1 Thiomicrospira cyclica | reverse complement strand
AGAGACATATTAGCAACTGCTAAAGCGATTCAATGTTTGAGGGGTGGATAAGATAATTTTATGGGCTGTTTTTTTAGGCACTTTCCCAATCACCTTCGTTCAGAAGATAGGTTTGACTTCCTGTTGTACAAGCCAGTTGGCAGGCGATTTGCGCTTTTTCAAATGTCTCTTCTATACTCTTACCATTAGTAAGTGGAATGATGCCAGCGCAGATGTGCCAAACGGGCAGATCGGTATCTGGATAGTCATCGTGATAGTCTTGAATTTCTTCGAGCAGTTTTTGTGTGATTTGTTCGGCGTGCGCCAAATCACAGCCTCTTAATAACAGTACAAAACAATCCATATCCGAACGCGCTAATAAGTCGCGACTACGCACATGTGGCGAGAGTAACGTAGCGATATCTGTCATTAAACTTTCGAGTTGCTCTGGTTTGGCAGCACGAAGTTGCTTATTGTCTTTGCCTTGCAATTGAATTTGAACAAAGCTATGTGGATTGCTCAAATGTGATTGCTCTAATAACGGTAGAATTTGCTGTACAAGCATGTTGCGATCGGGGAGTCCCGTGCTAACATCATGAGTGCGAATGGGGGCGGTCATGGGACACCAAATTAAGGCAATATGGCTAGAACCATCGTTATTTGGTAGGTCGACTCTTCTGACGTGGTCACCACAAATAAAACCACGCTTCAGCAGGCCATGATTAATGGCCTTGAGGCAAATGCCATGAGTGTTGCTTTGCTGCTGTTCATCGAGCACAAAATGTTCATATATTTGCTGATTGACCAATTGCTCAAGTGTCATTCCGAGCGACTGACAAGCGTGAGGATTCGCGTGTATGACTTTCCCTTGTTGATCAATCAGCACAACGGCTTCATCAAGTATGTCAACGAGGATTCTTTCGCGCTGTTGGTGAAGCTTGATTTCCATACAGGTATTCCGTTTTTAGTTTTTATTTGTTTCATTAGTCTACACTAAATAAGGATGAGGGTGCAGTGGGTATTTATTTATAATACGTCATAAATTGACATAAAGTAAGAGGGACTTCTATAACCTACAAGGGTTGGGGGTCTGGGGGAAGGGGTGTACTAAAATAGCATGTAACCCATCGATTAATCCCTTCAGCCAGAGGACAAATAAACTTGGGATCGGTAAAAATGCCACGAAGTGGGATTTTTAAAGGCGCGCTAAGAAGAGTAAAGGTGTGTTATGAGACAAATGAAAACGGGCATCGCTCAGTTGCCACAGCCGAACGCCGAACAGCAGGCATTAAGCGTCGATTTGATAAAAATAATAAAACGAAGCTTGCATCGTGATGATGGGTTACGCTTCTCGCATTTTATGGAACAGGTTTTATACACACCTGCGTTGGGTTATTACGCTAATGGGTTAGCAAAGTTTGGTGCTGGAGGTGATTTTATCACCGCGCCAGAAGTTTCTCCTTTATTCGGTCGGTGTGTCGGCAGACAAATTGCTGAAGTGTTAATGCGTTTATCGAATGGTTCGGTGCTTGAGTTGGGTGCTGGGTCGGGTGCTTTGGCAGAGGCAATTTTGTTGGCGTTGTCCGAGATTGATTGTTTGCCCGTTAATTATGCTATTTTGGAGCCGAGTGCGTCGTTACAACAACGACAAAAAGAACGATTGGCTGCTGTTTTGTCCGATGATGTGATGGCTCGCTTGATCTGGTTGGATTGTCTGCCAGAAGACTTTACGGGTGTGATTGTGGGTAATGAAGTTGCTGATGCTTTACCCGTCGAGGTTGTGCGGTTGATGCCTGATGATGCGCAACAAGCCTTTGTGCATTGGGATGAAGCGACTGAACGCTTTGATTGGGATTGGCAGCATATTGTGCAGCCTGAATTGCAAGCATCGGTTAATCAGCTGCGTGCGATGGTTGGCGAGGTGAGTCATCGCGGTTATGTCACCGAGTTGCGCCCTGTGCTGCCTGCTTGGATGGCTTCTTTGTCGCAGACATTGCGTCAAGGCGCGATTTTGTTGATTGATTACGGCTATTCTCGTCGAGAGTATTACAATCCCAGTCGTTGGATGGGTAGTTTGCGGGCGCACTATCAGCAGCGGGCGCACAACGATCCGTTTTGGTTTCCAGGTTTGCAGGATTTAACCGCACATGTGGATTTTACGGCATTGGCAGAAGCTGGCTTTGCAGCAGGATTAACCGTTGCAGGCTATACCACCCAGTCAAATTTTTTATTAGCATTAGGATTACTTGACTTGGTTGATCCGCAAGCAGATGTGGTAACGCATTTAAAACTGGCCCAACAAATTAAGACGCTAACCATGCCCGATGAGATGGGCGAAAACTTTAAAGCGATGGCGTTCACTAAAGATATTGACGGTCGGTTAACAGGCTTTTCGCTGCGTGATTTGAGGGTTAGTTTGTAGTTTTTCGGCACAGTATTTGCTTTAACCATGGTAACAAACGCGATGGTGAGGCAAAGCAATGAATTTATATGGTATTTCTGAAACGCAAGAAATTGAACATTTGGCAGTTGCGAGTGGTTTTTCGTCGTTATTGTTGATGAAGCGTGCGGGCTTTCGCGCTTTTGCATTGGCTAGTCAGTGGTTTCCTCAAACCAAACGGGTTTATGTGCTTTGTGGTGCGGGTAATAATGGTGGCGATGGGTTAGCTTTTGCTCAATACGCCTTTTTAGCAGGTTGGCAAGTCGATGTGGGGTTGGTTGTGTCTCCAGCACAAGTCAAAGCTGGCGAGGCGGTTGCTGTGTTATCAGAATTGGCAGCATTAGGCATCATGCCCAAACCATATGATCCTCAGGTGTGTGCACAAGCCGATTTGATTGTCGATGCTTTAATGGGGATTGGATTAAAAGCACATTTGTCGCCAGAGATGTCAGCTTTGATTGCCAGTATTAACGCCTTTGCTAAACCTGTATTGGCGTTAGATGTGCCCTCGGGATTAAGTGCTGACACAGGTATGTCTCATGGTGATGCGATCGTGGCACAGCGCACGGTAACTTTTTTAACGCACAAACCAGGGTTAGTCAGTGCGGATGGTCCTGACTTTGCAGGTGATGTACAGGTTGAGTCGCTTGGTGTGCCAGAATCAATTTATGAACGCGTTCGTCCTGTTTCTAAATTATTACATATCGAACAAACCGAAACAGGGTTAGCGCCACGTAAGAAGAATGCGCATAAAGGTCTTTTTGGTCAGGCGCTGGTTGTGGGTGGCGACACGGGCATGTTGGGCGCTGTGATGTTGGCAGGTCAGGCTTGCGCTCATGCAGGTGCAGGCGTGGTGCGCGTGATTACGCATGCAGAGTCTGCGCCTTGGGTAACCATGAAGTGTCCAGAAGTGATGGCATATGGTGACCGTCAGTTGCCCGACTTTATCGAGCGAGCAACGGTGGTTGCTGTAGGACCAGGTTTGTCGGTAACACCTTGGGCAAAGCAGCTATGGCAGCAGGTATTACAATCGGATAAACCGAAAATTGTTGATGCAGGTGCGTTGCGGTTGTTAGCCGCGCATCCGATGCATCGAGATGATTGGATTTTAACCCCTCACCCGGGTGAAGCAGCAGCACTATTAGACATTTCGACAGATGCGGTACAAAGCGATCGTCTTTCAGCTGTGGTGGCACTGCATAAAAAGTTTGGTGGTGTCATTGTGCTTAAAGGATGCGGAACCTTGGTATACGATGGTAAAGAAGCGCAAATTTGTGACTTTGGTGACGGTGCAATGAGCACCGCAGGTATGGGTGATGTGTTGTCGGGCATCATAACCGCTTTGGTTGCTCAAGGTGCTTCTCTCATGCAGGCTGCTGTGGAAGGGGTGATGATGCATGCGCGGGCTGGTGAGGCGTTAGCAGTGCAGTCTCGTGTGGTGGTTGCTTCTGATATGGTTGAGCAGATTAGTCGCCATAATTTTAAGGGCTAACCAAAAAAAATTAATGGCAAAAAAGCATGTTTTCTGGTGCAATTTTGCCAATACTAAGCAATACTACGCATTGGTGAGTGAACGTAAGGTTCATCGTAATGATAAGTAGGAGACGTATAAATATGAAAAAATGGATGACAGTTGCTGCGGTAGCGTTAACTCTGGGTGCTGCTCAATCAGCGTCTGCAGGTTGGAATGATAGTTGGGGTGGCAATAACGGTGGTTACAACAACGACTACCCAACATGGACACCGATGTATTGGATGGACGAAATGTTCAATACGTTCGATGGTAATAATTTTGGTGGCAATAGTATGCCTACGCCTTGGGGTTGGAATCGTGGCGGCAACAATGGTGGTTACAACAATGGCTACTATCCGCAGCAAGGTTATGGTTACCCTCAGCAGGGTTATGGCTATCCACAGGGTGGTTACCAGCAGCCATATGGATATAGCCCGTACGGTTATGCGCCACAGCAGCAAGCACCTGCGTATCAGCAAAGTCCATATGGTTATGCACCATATGGTTACGCGCCGCAGCAGCAAGCGATGCCAACAGCACCTGCTAATCGTTAATCACGGTTGTGTTGATAAGGAACCCGCGTTAACCGCGGGTTTTTTTATGTCAGTTTTTTAACTTAGAGTGTCTGTTGCCATTTATAATATCGTTATTATTTCACTGAATTAAGGAATGCATCTATGTCGGGTTTGATTATTTTGGATCGTGATGGGGTGATTAATCAGGATTCGGATGCTTATATTAAATCGGCTGAAGAGTTTGTTTTGTTGCCAAATACGGTGCAGGCAATTGTGGCATTGAAACGTGCAGGATATACCGTTGCCGTTGCAACCAATCAGTCGGGATTGGCACGTGGTTTGTATGATGCTAATACCTTGCACCTGATGCACCATAAGTTGCAAACCGCTTTGGCGGCGCAAGGTCAGCAAATAGACTGGATGATGTATTCGCCACACCTGCATAAAACGGTGTGTCGTAAACCCAATACAGGAATGTATTTGAGTATTGCATGGCGTTTTGGTTTGTCGAGCCTAATGAATGTGCCAGTGGTTGGGGATAGTTGGCGTGATTTGGAAGCAGCAATGGCAGTGGGTGCGCGTCCAATTTTAGTGAAGACGGGTAAGGGACTGTTGACGTTGAGCAAGCATTCAGCAGAGATTGAGCAACATCAGATTCCTGTGGTGGATGACTTATTGGCTGCGGTGCGCTTATTAGGTGTGGCAGTATGATCGTATTGCGTTCTATGTTGTTTCAGCTGGGTTATGCGCTCAGTACGATTTTCTTTTCGTTAGTCAGTTTGTCCTTATGGTTGGTGAGTAAGTCGTTGCGCTATCACATCATGACCTATATGGCACGTTCGGTGATCTGGTGGTTGCGAGTGACCTGCGGTTTAAGCTATCGCGTCAATGCGCCGCATGGGTTGCCTGCTCAGGCTTGTGTTGCTTTGGTGCGTCATGAGTCGGCATGGGAGACTTTTGCTTTGCAGGAGATATTGCCGCGTCAGGCATGGGTACTTAAACGCGAGTTGCTAAAAATTCCTTTTTTCGGTTGGGGGCTGCGTGCCATGTGGCCGATTGCTATCGATAGGGGTGCTGGGCGTGCTGCTTTAAAGCAAGTCATCGACCAAGGCAAAGAGCGCCTTGCCGATGGTGCTTGGGTGGTCGTGTTTCCTGAGGGAACACGTATGCCAGCGGGCGAGCTAGGCAAAATGAATATTGGTGGTGCGTTGTTGGCAGAAAAGGCACAAGTACCTGTTGTGCTTATTGCACACAATGCGGGACGGTTTTGGGCGAAGGGTGCGTTTCATATTCATGCAGGTGTTGTCGATGTGCATATTTCGGATGTGTTGCCTGCAGGATTGAGTGCGCAAGAAATGAATGCGCATGCAGAGACCTTTTTTAGGAAGCATCTCTAAATTTTTTTCTTTTTTCTCTTGAAATTGGTTCATATTGACACCATTAACAGCAATGAACAGGGCTTGCCATACGTGGCGAGTCAACTTTTTAACTATGAGGTGTCTTAATTATGAATCTACGTCCCCTGAGTGACCGTGTTGTTGTCCGTCGTATGGAAGAAGAAAAAACCACTGTTGGTGGCATCTTATTACCAGATAGCGCAAAAGAAAAGCCAGCAAAAGGTGAGATTTTAGCCGTTGGTGAAGGTAAGCGTTCTGATAACGGAACAGTTATCCCAATGAGCGTTAAGGTTGGTGATAACGTGTTGTTCGGCAAGTATGCGGGTCAAGAAGTTAAAGTTGATGGCGCAGATGTATTAGTCATGCGTGAAGACGATATTATTGCAATTTTAGGTTAATAAGTTAAGGAATTTAAGATGTCTGCTAAAGATGTAAAGTTTGGTATTGATGCGCGTGAGCGTATGGTTGAAGGTGTTAA
>DZAT01000178.1 GCA_022736205.1 Thiomicrospira cyclica | reverse complement strand
TGCATAGAGAATAGTTGTCTTGAATTTCATAGTTTTTACCTACACATTATGAGCACTTAGTTAGCACTGAGATCAAGCGAAGGTTTGGATTAGTGGGTGGAATCCATCCATCCGAAGTCAGGATGTCCATATTGACTGTCCATGTCGCCCCACCATCTGCTGCATAAGTGTTAACCGAGTGAATAGCTTGAGCAACATCATCACTTGCATAAGACACGGGAGTCGCAATAATTTGTGGTGTTGATCCTGCAACACATACAGGTTTATCTATGGATGTTCCTGTGGTCACAATACGCGCATCGTAGATACCATGCGAAACAAGCGGGTTGGCTCCGCCAATACTGACATCATTAATAAGCATATCGTCCGCAAAAATCATACCGACAGTATCGCCATCTGCGGCGTCACCCGTGCCAACATAAAGATTTTTGGTGGTCGAAATATCGCCATCCGCAATCACGCCTTCACCAAAAATACCAATACCGTTGGCCTCGATGTTGCGCGCATTTACCAAATCATGTGAGCCATCACCCATATTCAGGTTGGCAAGCATCATATTAGTACCATCTGTACGCAACCATGCATCATTTGAAGGCCCATTACTCAATGCCATAACAACACGACCCGTATCGGCACCAAATGATGGCGCTGGTGTATTGGGGTCGGCATCAACAGGGGCATTCGCCCAATATGAAATAAATGACCCCTGCATAGGTGTTCCTATACCCGGATCAACTGGACCAAGAATATCTTGTTTTGCTGACTGAGCAACAATTGCCGCAATCTTACCTGCTGTATTCTGTGTCGAGCCCCCGCTAATTAATTGTGTCGCACGAACCTCTATACGCGCCACATCACTAGGATTTGCGGGCGGAACAACAGTGATTGTTGTGTTGATTTGAGGGTCTTCATAAAATGAAGATCGACTATTGCCATAATTTGCAACATGGCATGGCAGGAAATCTTCGCCAGCAGGCGCTGTGCCGCCACAACTTGCGTTTCGCAAGAAATTAAGGTCGGTGTAATCAATCACTCCACCTGCGGGCATGGTCGTAACAAATCGACCTGCATTCAGCCCCACCCAAGCGCGCATGGCCGAACCAATTTGCGACCAGTCCCGTCCTGCGGCCTGTGCCTCACGGGTTGCGTTGATGTGTGACTGATACATTGCAAAAGCAGCGAGCGCGGCCATGCCGACACCCAAAGCCATGAATAATTCAAGCATGGCAAAGCCATGTTGTGATGAACGCTTGCGACCGTGAATCATTGTGCCCTCTGCTCACCCATTTTTGGGTCAATTGCCTATTCCCGCCTAAAGCTATCGTGACTTAAGGCGGTTGTCAAGCTTGGGCGACAATTTTTTTATCTGCCTCCACTGCGTTAGAGCGGACGTCGTAGCCGTCCTTGGGATTCAATGCAGCGTTTGTTGATGATTGTGTTTTTTATTCAACCCATGAGCGTTTGTTGGTCATATAAAAAACATATAAACAAATAAGTCAATTATCAAAGCTAAAAACAAAGGCAGGAG
>DZAT01000177.1 GCA_022736205.1 Thiomicrospira cyclica | reverse complement strand
GTCGTTTTGTTTGCGGTATTCGCCTTACCGGGCTTTATTTACTTTGTAGAAAACGTCCGTCGTCAGAAACCTGCTTGATAATTTTTCTGATTTGGTTTTTATCCTATTATGTAATTTTGCCAATTTTGGTTCCTCGTTAAACCACAGTTAATCCATTGCGTAGAAGCTTGTCAGTCGCATTGATAAATTGCTTACGCTTAAAAAGTAAACTCAGTTTTCGACCGTCACATTGATGCCAGAGTACGGCTGAGCGAATGCCCGCAAGCAGTGCGCTGCGAATGCGTTGGGCGACAGCAGGGTCATTGAGCTTTGTGGGCTCGCCTTTGACCATGATTTTTGGACTCAGCGTGCTAATCGTTTGTTGGTAAAGCTTGGCCAGTGCTTCGATACGGCTTGGGATTAACCAAGCGTTACGTGCTTCGCTTTCCTTGATAGATTCAATCGTGTTGCCTAATGTTTGTAGCATGGCTTTGTCTTGCATCAACTGTTGCGCAAGCTGGAGCAGGGTAAGCGCATAACGCATGATTTCGGCATCTTGTTGACCGGCTTGTCCGGCAAGTTGTTTGCGCAAGTGCCGCAAACCATCGCCTAGACGCAGCACGCCGTCGTACACGCTGGGCACATCGGGGGCATCCATGCGGAAAATGCTGGCGATACTCGCTTCAAATGTGTGCTGCGGAGTCTGACCTTGATAAGCGAGTTCACGCACGATGATGCAAGCTTGCACGACACCGGCTAAGGCGAGGGTTTGATCTTCAATGGTCTTTGCCATCAGGCATCCTTCTGTGTTGGTATTGCGTGTTCTATCACTGCACCGCCTAGGCACTCATCTGCGTCATAAAAAACAACGGATTGTCCGGGGGTGATCGCACGCTGTGGTTGATCGAAGAGTACTTTAATAGTGTCTGTGCTGAATTTTTCAATCACGCAGGCTTGGTCGGGTTGGCGATAGCGTGTTTTCGCTCTGCAACGAAGCGGTAGGTAATGGGGTTGGTCAGCGATCCAATGAATTTGCGTCGCTAACAATGCCGACCGATAAAGCGACGGATGATCGGTGCCCTGAGTGACAATCAGACGGTTGCGCGCCAAGTTTTTGTCCACCACAAACCAAGGATCTTCACCAAAATCACGTAGGCCACCAATGCCTAAACCCTGGCGCTGGCCGAGGGTGTAGTACATCAGGCCGTGGTGTTGGGCGATGATTTTTCCATCCAGTGTGACGATTTCGCCAGGTTGGGAAGGCAGATAGCGTTGCAGAAATTCAGTGAAGCGCCGCTCGCCGATAAAGCAAATGCCGGTACTGTCTTTTTTCTTAGCGGTGGCAAAACCTGCCTGCTCGGCGAGGCGGCGCACTTCGGGTTTGGGTAAGTCGCCAATTGGAAAAAGTACCCGGCTTAGTTGTTCTTGGCTGAGCGCATGCAAAAAATAGCTTTGGTCTTTGTTGTCGTCCAATCCTTTGAGCAGATGGGCGCCGTGTTTATCGCGACGCAGGCGCGCATAGTGTCCGGTGGCAATCGCCTGCGCACCAAGTTCGTTCAG
>DZAT01000176.1 GCA_022736205.1 Thiomicrospira cyclica | reverse complement strand
TGGTGCGGATGAGAAGACTCGAACTTCCACGATGTTACTCGCTAGTACCTGAAACTAGTGCGTCTACCAATTCCGCCACATCCGCCTTTTTACTTTTCTATTATAGTGGCTAAGGGGTGCAAAATGCAATACGCACGCAACACCCACATTAGCAAAAAACTACTTAATCCCTTTGACCAACTTAATTAGATCCTCAACAGGAACTAATCCTGGAATCAATGTTCCATCAACAAGCAAGATACTGGGCGTTCCCTGTAAACCTAACGATGTCGCAAGATCAAAATGCTTTGCAATAGGATTGACACAGGTCATTAATTTAGATGGCATTTCTCCCTTCATCATTTGTTCTAATTCACCGGGTGCTTGCTGATTACACCACGCATGAACTGCTTTATTAAATGAAGGTGTGTCGATGCCAGAGCGAGGGAAAAAGACATAACGCACACGAATACCTGCGGCTAACGCCTGTGGTAATTGTGCATGCAGCTTCTGACAATACTGACAATCAACGTCAGTAAACACTGTAATCGTATGCGTGTACTTGCCATTCGATGGCATATAAATCATCGTATCTTTATCTGCTAGCTTGTTAAATTCTGCTTCGCGAAATTTCATAATAGACTCTTCTGTCAAATTACGTTTATCCACCAAACTTAACAACTGCCCTCTAAAAACATATTTAGCATCACTAGAAGCGTAAAAAATAAATGCGCCTTGTTGCACGCTATAAACACTCGATACTGGTGTGGGCAAGACCGTGGCATCTTTCAGTTCTGGAACTTGTGCGACAAGCTTTTGCTTAACCAAAGCAGAATCATCAGCAGCTAACCCATAACCAGACAAGAGCATCAATCCAAGCAGAGACATTAATTTCATCATAACATTCTTCCTTAGGAGCAGAATAAAAAACAGAACATACAAAAAAAGCGCCATCTCTGGCGCTTTTTTCTACTCGTGAGCGAAAGGCAATTATACCTTTTCGCGAATACGAGCAGCCTTACCGCGTAGTGCACGTAAGTAGTACAATTTAGCACGACGAACATCACCACGACGCACAACAGCAACTGAAGCAATTGAAGGGCTGTGTGTTTGGAACACACGCTCAACACCCACACCGTGCGAAATCTTACGTACAGTGAAAGCAGAGTTTAAGCCACGATTACGTTTAGCAATCACAACACCTTCAAATGACTGCAAACGCTCACGCGTGCCTTCAATTACTTTAACCTGAACGATCACTGTATCACCAGGACCAAAAGCAGGTACATCATTCTTTAACTGGGCAGTTTCCAGAGCTTGAATTTTAGCGTTAATCATTATTACTCACCTTAAATCATCATCGCATTCAATGCGATTCAATCTATTAAAATACTTGGTTTTCTATACCATACAACAAATTTTATTCTTGCGTTATCTTCTCAACCGAAAAGCCTGCTTCTTGCAACCAGCGCTTGTCTTGCTTCGTCAGCTCAACATTCGCTAACAACTCAGGACGACGCTCGGCCGTTCTAATCAGTTGCTGCTGTCTGCGCCATTTCGCAAT
>DZAT01000175.1 GCA_022736205.1 Thiomicrospira cyclica | reverse complement strand
GTAATGGTATCCACATCATCGATCTTTACAAAACGATCGCAAAAATTGATGAAGCAGCTGCAGCTATCAAGCAAATTTCGAAATCCGGGAAACGGATTCTATTCGTAGCGACTAAAAAACAAGCTAAAGAGTTGGTTGCCGAACTGGTACGCCCAACTAATATGCCTTATGTAACTGAACGCTGGCCTGGCGGAATGCTTACCAACTTTGCTACCATTCGCAAAGCAGTTAAAAAGATGTCATCAATCGATAAGCTCATGGTGAGCCCTGCCTTTTTAGGTATCTCCAAACGCGAACGCCTACAGATTACACGCGAACGTGCCAAACTCGAAAAGAACCTGGGTTCCATCGCTGACCTGAATAAACTTCCTTCAGCTATATTTGTAGTTGATATAATGAAAGAACACATTGCCATTGCTGAAGCACGTAAACTTAACATACCTACTTTTGCAATTGTTGATACCAACAGCGATCCAAACCTGGTTGACTTCCCTATCCCTGCAAACGATGATGCTTCAAAATCGATTGCTCTGATCATAAAAAAGATGATCGAAGCTATTGAAGAAGGTAGCAGCGAACGTAAGCTGGACCGCGACAAACGAGAAGAAGAAGGTGAAGAAGGAGAAGAGCGCACTACTACTGTGATCAGCGACGACGATGATGATGATGCACGTGAAGTTGCACGCAAGAAACGTGTGGCTGCAGGCCTCGAACCAGCAGATGCCGACGATCGCAAGCGCCCGCGCAAAGCAATTGCACGCAAACCTGCTCCAGGTGCTGCCCGCAAACCAAGACTCTAATTAATCGGAAATTTAATTGTATTCATAAACCTGTGCTTAGGTGCAGGTTTATGATATTACAATCGTAAATAACAAATTGAAATTAAACAATAATGGCTAATATAACAGCATCAGAGGTAAATAAACTGCGCCAGATGACCGGTGCCGGAATGATGGATTGCAAAAACGCTTTGGTTGAATCAGAAGGCGATTTTGAAAAAGCAATTGATACCTTACGTAAAAAAGGTCAAAAACTGGCATTGAAACGTGCAGACCGCGATGCAAATCAAGGTTTTGTAGTTGCTAAAACTACCGAAGACAAAAAGTTCGCATCTGTTATCATGTTGAATTGCGAAACTGACTTTGTTGCTAAAAATCAGGAATTTATTGATTATGCAAACAAAATCATCGATCTCACTATTACAGCTAAACCTTCATCACTCGAAGCTTTGTTAGCTTTGACTATTGATGGCCGGTCCATTGCGGATGGCGTTACAGATCTTATCGGTAAAACCGGTGAAAAAATGCAATTATCACATTACGAATTTGTTGAAGCTCCTTTAGCAGTTGCTTATAATCATTTTGGGAATCGCCTTGCTGCTATTCTCGGATTGAATAAAGCTGATGTAGCCGGTATCGAAGAAGTATCAAAACACATTGCCATGCAGATTGCTGCCATGGCTCCTGTTGCTTTGGATAAAGACGGAGTAGATGCCGAAACTATCGCACGCGAAATTGAAGTGGGTAAAGACCAGGCACGTGAAGAAGGCAAAGCGGAAGAAATGT
>DZAT01000003.1:64922-66325 GCA_022736205.1 Thiomicrospira cyclica | reverse complement strand
TACCATGAGCAAAGGCATTGCTAACTGAAATACTTTGCTCAAAACTATTCTGCAACTGATCTAAAATTAAGCTGTCTAGCCAGTACCGACAACTCATCGCGCCCCACTGATTTTGCCCGACCCGAAAAATTACCTTCACTCATATTTTGCACAATCGTTTGCATTTGGGTGATGGGGCGCATAATACGAGTTAGGGTTGTCCAACCTTGCTGCAAAGAAAATACAAAGACAATCAGCAGCACACTAATCACAATCCAAACGTCTAAAGACAAGCTATCATCTGCCTCACGACTAACCGCCTCGAAATGCTGATTGGAAGCGCTCACCAATTCGTCGATAGCTACACGGTGCGCAGCATATGCCTTTTGAATATTAATGACCATCGCTGCATCAGAATCATCATTTTTATGCGCTCGATAGCCATCAACAAACTGGTAAAACTGATCTGCCTGTCGATGCGAATCGTTTAAAGCTTGTCTTAGGTTATCGGGAATAGATTGTGTTGCCCAAAAGTGCTTTCTTGCTTCATATTCCGATTTAAGTCGATCCATTGTTTTCCACAAAGCCGTCTTATCTGTCTGTTCCGCATCCAATAGCTGATATACCGTTAGGTAGGACTCGATAACATATGCAGGTGGCGGTAAAATGTCTGCTAATAAATCTTTGTCAGATACGATTTGATTATAAAGCTTGCCACCGATACGCAAATCGTTCATCGACCACGACAACACCCCCGCAATAATAAACATACCGAACAACATACTCATGATCATGAATAACAAACGTTGTTTAATTAACATACCTACTCCGTCCTTATCGACAAAAAACAAAAAAGGCATCCCAAATGGTCGTTAAAAAAACCATTTAGGACACCTTTGTCCACCATATTTTCGTCATCTTTGACGAAAATCAACCCGATATACCGTTAAAAATTAGCCTAACAGCTCCGCAACAGCCATCACACTCGAAGCGACTTCTGCTAAAGACTTACCTTTATCCATCGCCATTTTACGCAAGGCCTTAAAAGCAGCATCTTCATCCATGCCTTTTTGCTTCATTAAAAAACCTTTAGCTTTCTCAATCACTTTTCGATCAGCAAGCTGTGTTTTCGCACTATTCAATTCATCTTTTAAGGCTTTATATTCGCGAAATCGCGTCATTGCCACTTCTAAAATACCCAAAACACGATTGTGCGCCAAACCATCGACCACATATGCACTGACACCCGAACGAATCGCCTTACCAATTAAACTTGAATCATGGTCTTTAGAAAAAACAACCACAGGCTTGGGATTGTGTTCATTGATAATTGCCAAATGCTCTAACGTGTCTCGACTAGGGGAATCCACTTCAATAATAATCACATCTGGCGCGTACGACTCAACCAACTTAATTAAGTTGAC
>DZAT01000003.1:13284-64822 GCA_022736205.1 Thiomicrospira cyclica | reverse complement strand
CTTCAATAATAATCACATCTGGCGCGTACGACTCAACCAACTTAATTAAGTTGACCGCAACATCGGGACGAAACACCTCAAAGTCTTCTCCAGCATCAGACAAGGCTTGCGCAATCAACGCACCACGCCCCCTGTCTTCATCAAGCAATAAAACCTTAATCACCAAACATGCCCTTGGAAAGTAAAAACAACCTATCAATTATTGTTAATTGACAGAAAAAGCAATTATTAAACCATTCGTATTTATTTATATTAAAAACAACATAAAAAGTAATAAATAGGTAAAAATCTGATAAAAATTAAACAAATCAGTAATTATTTGCACCAAAAAAACTCAAACTACTTATAATTAGGCGCAATGTAATCAAAAACATAAAAAGTAATAAATAGGTAAAAATCTGATAAAAATTAAACAAATCAGTAATTATTTGCACCAAAAAAACTCAAACTACTTATAATTAGGCGCAATGTAATCAAAAATGATCGGTGACACAATGAATCCCATGCTCATTATTCAGTTTTACCCCAGTGAAGGTCCAGGTTATCTGGCACAATTTTTAGCAGCACACCATCTACCTTGGCACCTGTTGCGTATCGACCAAGATGACACGCTACCATCCAATCTAGATGCTTACAGCGCCCTCATCATGATGGGCGGGCCGATGAGTGCAAACGATGAACTTGCATGGGTTAGCCCATTACTCGCGCTGATACGACAAGCACAAGCTGATCAGATACCCGTTCTTGGGCACTGCTTAGGCGGACAACTGATCGCTAAAGCATTGGGGGCAAGCGTTCGCGCCAATCCCGTGCGAGAAATTGGCTGGGGCTTAGTAACACCCAGTTATAACGCAACAGCAACCGCTTATTTTGGTAGCTTGCCTTTTACAGGATTTCATTGACACGGCGAAACATTTACATTGCCCGAAGGAGCGACCCATTTACTATCAAGTACTTACTGCTCAAATCAAGCCTTTGCAATCGGTAACACACTTGCGATGCAATGTCATATTGAAATGACCAGCGATATGGTGAAAAACTGGTGTGTATCGGATGCTGACTATTTAAACAGCGCGCTCAATTCACCTGCGGTGCAGCCTGCTAACATCATGCAACAAGATTTAGATATGACCATTAGCAGGTTACAACAACGTGCAGAACAAACCTATTTGCAATGGATCAAGCCTTTGCTGAGTTGCTAAAATAATGATAGCTGTGCTGTGCTTTCCACCGCTGTGACTTTTTTAACACGAGGACGACGCTTACTGTTAAGACGACTGCCATGTTTGTCTAATAAGTGACGCGTTATCACGCGATTTTCATCCACTTTGCGCAAAGCGTAAATTTTTTCTTTGGCAGCACGCGCTGCTTGTGCATAATCGACCAGTGGTAAGGGGTAGGTTTCACCCAACAATACACCATAGCGTTGTTGTAAGTTACTGGCTAACAACCACGGTGTATGAATATAATCATTGGGAATCTGCGCCAACTCTGGCAACCACTGACGAATAAAAAACCCTTTTATATCTTGGTCTTGCGACTGTTTGATGGGATTGTAGACACGTAGCACATTCATACCTGTTGTGCCCGCTTGCATCTGGACTTGTGGATAATGAATACCAGGTTCATAGTCAGTAAATTGTCGCGCCAAAAAATGCGCGACAGGCTGCCATGGCAACCATAATAGGTTGCAAGCAAAAGAAACCAGCATGGCACGCATTCTAAAATTAATCCAACCCGTAGCCAGTAAACGCCGAATGCAGGCATCGACAAAGGGATAGCCAGTCTCGCCGCGACAAAAAGCATCGAAAACCACCGCATCAAACGGGCGTTCTAATCCGTTTAAGGCGGGATGTAAATTGTGTGTTTCCATATTGGGCTGGGTTTCTAGCTTCTGCATAAAATGACAGTGCCAGTGAAGACGCGATTCAAAAGAGCGCAACGACTTTAACCACGCCTCACGATCGGGATGAGCCGGTGGCGATGCTTTCCAGTGCTGCTCGATCAATCTAAAGTGATGCAACAACTGACGCATCGAAAGGCTTCCATATGCCAAATGAACCGAAAGCCGAGAACAGTGCTTGGGTGCTGAATTAGGACTGGACATCGCGTATCGATAAGGTAAACCACGATGATCTAAAAAACTGTCTAGCAATTTTTTAGCCCGTAAACTCCCCCCTTTTTGCCGCAATGGTTTATCAACACCTTCAACACGAACACGAGATACTAATGCGCATGAATGGGGTAACATAACAGCAGAAAATCGCAATGGCGGCAATAATGGCGCTGGCGTAAAAAAAGATGTCCAGTGATCCGACCAATGATCACGAGAAGCCAAGCCACGAACAACCCCATCTTGCCGCCACTGATGCCAAGGAATGCCCGCCTGACGACACCAACGGGCAACCGCTCTATCGCGTGCAAATGTCCATAAGTTGCCTGTCTCTTCGTGACTGTAAAGCGCTGCAATCGGCATACTAGCATGAATGCGCCCCAACACATCAATGATGTCTCCCATCGCAACCTGCAATGCAGCGCCCAAAGCCAGTAACTGTTGCGACAAATCTTGCAATGACTCTTTGATAAAAGCAGCATGCTGCGCATCAAAATCGGGCTGTTGCATCAAGCCAGTTTCCCATATGTATAGGGGCAACACCCGACCCTGCTGTGTTGCATTCAGTAAAGGTGGATGATCCTCGGTACGCAAGTCACGCTTGAACCAAACCAGATGAATACCTGACATGAGAATAACTATCCCTGAGTCAACAAATAAGCTTCAGCTTGCGAGACAATCGCTGCTTTGGCAGTATCACTCAATTTTTTAACATGTGTGGTCATTAATGCTGTTCTCGGATTAGCCGCTAATTCATCTTGATGCTGAATTAAAAAACGCCAGTACAATTGTGTAAAAGGGCAAGCATGCGCCCCCACTTTTTCGCTTGGCTTAAAACGGCAATCTTGGCAATAATTCGACATCTTATGAATATAAGCACCGCTGGCAATATAGGGCTTACTGGTAAATAAGCCTCCATTGGCAAATAACGCCATACCCATCACATTCGGTCTTTGCACCCAATCGGTGGCATCGACATAAATAGCGTGAAACCAATCCGAAACCGACTGTGGCTTCAATTCAGCAAGCGTTGCGTATAAACCAACAACCATCAAGCGTTGAATATGATGCGCATAACCCGTTTCTAAGGTTTGCGTAATGACATGACGCAAACAGGCTTTGTCTGTTTCACCTGTCCAAAACCATGTTGGTAACGCACGATGATGCCCAAAATGATTGGCATCGGCTAAACTTGGCATCGTCTGCCAATAAATACCGCGCATAAACTCGCGCCAACCCAAAACCTGACGAATAAACCCCTCCACACTGTTCAGGGGTGCTTTACCCGCACGATAAGCACTCAGCACTGCCGCGATAACCTGCATAGGATGCAATAATTGCAAATTCATTGCCGACGACAACAAAGAGTGATACAAGTAAGGTTCACCACGCCACATGGCATCTTCATAAACACCAAAAGTGCTTAAACGATGCGTCACAAAGTCGTTTAGCGCCAGTTCCGCCTGCTCTGCCGTTACCGCCCAAGCAAAATGCGCTAGGTTGCCAGGATGATCTGCAAAAACCTGCTCAACCATCTGGATAACCTGTTTCGTTATCTCATCAGGTACAAATTTAATCGGCTCTGGAACCCAACCTAATCCCGCTTTAGGAATCGGATGTCGATTGTCTGTGTCATAATTCCATTGCCCACCTTCAGGCTCTGCACCCTGCATCAGCACCGTTAATTTAGCACGCAGCCAACGATAAAAAAACTCCATCCTCAGCTGCTTTTTACCCTTAGCCCAACGTGAAAAGTCATCCAGTGTGCATAAAAAATGGCGATCTCCTGTCCATTGCAAAGGGGTTTGGCAGCTTTCGCAAGCAGCCTGAAGCGATTGTTGTAAACGCCAATCACCTGCTGCCTGACAGACAACGCCTTCGGGCTGATGTAATCGAATATGATCGACTAATGCAGCGGCAACACTGGTATGGTGATGATTTTCTAACGCGTCATAAATGAGGCAATCGCCATACACGTGACGTAAGTGTTGTGCAAAATGACGCATAGACGATAGAAACAGCACAATTCGCGCTTTGTGGCTCCAGACGTGTGTCGACTCTTCCTTTGCCTCAATCATCAGCAAACGATCCTGATTGGGGTCAAAATGATCTAAAGCGGGATTATCTAAACTTAATTGGTCACCCAAAATCAAAATCAATTGTCGCATGATACTTGCCTTCTCGCTTGCTTGGCTTGCTGAGCACAGCGCTCGGAGCAATAACTGACTTCATCCCAACAACGCGCCCATTTTTTGCGCCAACTGAAAGGACGCTGACAGCTTAAGCATACTTTGGTTGGTAAAAAAGATTTATTACCTTTATGTCCTGAATCACGTATTTTCATTTGGTTACATCTAGCGGTGTCGATGTTTATATTGACGCGAGCAATGGCTGCGCGTGACATCGCTAGAGCGTAAGGCAAGATGTTTGGTCTTACGTCCACTAACGCGCTCGCGCCACATTAAAAACGAACGATGCTTCATTTCTTTGCGCATTAAGCGAATCACTGCCGATTCATTCAGGCCAAATAGCGTTTCGATCGCTTCAAAAGGCGTTCTGTCTTCCCACGCCATTTCGATAATACGAGAAACGGCTTCCTCACTTAATAGAACTTCTGTTTCGAGCACAAAACAATCCTTAAGGGCAGCACTAAAAACCCCACTTCGTGGAATTTTTAGCGCTGCCAAGTTTATTTATCCTCTGGTGGAAGGGATTAATCAACGAGTTACAAAGTTTTTAATCTACCCCTTCCCCCAGACCCCCAACCCTTGTATGTTATTAGAGCAATTCTTTTAATATTATAAACGAAATAATAGCTTAAATTACTTGCTGTTTTTCACAGCAGTATTGAGCGGACAGGCAAACGAATCAATAACCTTGCGATACATTAGAAATCATGAAACAATAGTCAAAATTTATTTTAGTCTTAACAAAAAAAGAAATATTAAACGATTTTCTAAGTAAAAATATATAAAACAAAGAGTTAAAACATTGTTATGAATTACGCACAAATAGATGCCTCGCTTAAAACGGCCTTCGCTCGTGAAGACGCTGCCTTTTTACATGGTTTTTGGCACGGTCTTAATACCAGCCATGCAGAGTGGAGCTTAAAGCTGTGGCTTGATGCACTCATCGAAGAGTTTGACATTAGCAGTATCCCTGCTGAGTTACTCAAGGCGTTTCAACAAATCCATGTCGATAGCCAAGCACAACTAGATGACGATCCGCTAACAATGACATTGCTTATTCCCGATGATGAAACCGCGCTCAAACTACGCGCCTTGGCGCTGCAACAATGGTGTCAGGGGTATTTGTATGGTTTGGGACTAGGTGAGCGTATCAAAAACTGGAAGGCACTGCCCAAAGAATTTCGCGAATGGATCGAAGACATTACGCATATCAGCCAGCTCGATGAAAACAGCGTTACCGATTGCGAAGAAGACGAAGCCAGCTTTGTCGACTTAAGCGAATATGTGCGCATGGCAGCTGCACATATCGCTGAACATATTGCACTGGTTGCAACACCCAAACCAGAACCAGAAACGATTCATTAAACATGTCAACCAATATCTACCCACAACGTCGTCAGATGCTCTTCGACACCCTACCCGTTGGTTCATTGGTTGTCGTTCCTTCTGGCAGCGAACAAGTACGCAATCGCGATACTGGCTACTCTTTTCGTGCGCAAAGTGATTTTTATTACCTAACTGGTTTTGACGAACCAGATAGCGTGTTAATTTTGTGCAAAACAGCCGACGAACAACAGTGCCGCATCTGCTTGCGCCCCAAAAACCCCGAACGTGAAACATGGGATGGGTTACGTCTGGGTATCGATGCTGCACCCAGTCACCTACAAGTCGATAGCGCCCATGACATCGGCGAACTGGACAAACTGCTTGCCGATTGGCTAGCCAATAAAGCTTATTTGTGGCTGAGTTTTGAACAATCGAGCGACTGGACAACACGCCTATTGCCGATTATTGGACAACTCAAACGCCGTATTCGTCAGGGTGTCGAAGCGCCCAAAGGCATTCATGATTTAGATGGTTTATTGCACGAACAACGTCTTATCAAAGATAGCGTTGCACAGCTTGGCTTAACGCAAGCCGCACAAGTGACGGTGGCGGGTCACGTCGCCGCAATGAAGGCGACTGCAGTCGGACGTTATGAGTATCAGGTGCAAGCTGCGCTAGAATTTGAGTGTCGCACCCAAGGTGCGGCACGTCAGGCGTTTGATAGCATTGTTGCTGGCGGTAAAAATGCCTGCATTTTGCACTACCATGAAAACAACAGTTTATTGCGTGACGGAGACTTATTGCTGATTGATGCAGGTGCCGAAATTGATGGCTATGCAGGCGACTGCACCCATACCTTCCCGATTAACGGCAAGTTTAACAAAGCACAAGCTGCTTTGTATGATTTGGTATTAGCAGCGCAACAGGCAGCTTTTGCCGTCATTCGTCCCGATATACCCTACAATCTCCCCCATCAAGAAGCAGTGAAAACGCTATCACAAGGCTTACTCGATTTGGGCTTGCTGCAAGGCGATCTTAACAGTATCATCGAGCAAGAAAGCTACAAGCCATTTTATATGCATCAAACAGGGCATTGGCTTGGCTGCGATGTCCACGATGTTGGGGCTTACAAACAACAAGGCAACTGGCGCCCCCTGCAAACAGGCATGGCATTAACGGTCGAACCAGGGCTTTATATTGCGCCCGACAACACAACCGTTGCTGAGCAATGGCGTGGCATTGGTATCCGTATCGAAGACAGTGTGTTAGTAACCCCCACAGGCTATACCTGCCTAACGGCAGGATTGCCTCGTAAACGCAGCGAGATAGAAGCATGGATGCAAAAAGCCTAGTTAAGCCACATAGCGCTATCATTGTCGGCGCGGGTCCCGTCGGCGCTTTATTGGCATTGGCACTCAATCGGCGCGGCTGGCAGATTACTCTGATTGAACAACACGACTTCTCGCAAGGAATGCCAAAAAGTTACGATAGTCGCCAACTTGCCCTAACAGCTGGCAGCGTCGATTGGTTAGCACAAACACAGCTACTACCCGAGTTGATGGCAGAACTCACACCTATTTTAAGCATCCATAGCTCATCGCAAGATAACTTTGGCTGTTTAAGCATGACGCATACTGAAATGAAGGTAGCTGCACTCGGCTACACCCTATCGCAACAGACACTCGGCGAACATCTGTTTGCCGCCCTTGCAAAAACATCCGTGCAGCTCATCGGCGGTATAAAACTAGAGCAAATTCATCAAACCGCAATGCAGGTTAACCTATCGGGAACAACAGGCGAGCACACACAGCACTGGCAAGCCGACACCCTATTTGCTGCCGATGGCGCGCATTCTTGGGTGCGCCAACAACTGAATATCGAAAGCCAAACACGTCACTACCCACATCAGTTAATGACTGGCGTTGCCACCCTTTCCCAGCAACACAACAACCTAGCCATCGAGCGCTTTACTGCCCAAGGTCCTACCGCCTTATTGCCGATGAAAGCGGACAATCAAGCAAAAGTCGTTTACTGCTATCCAAGCGAAGACAGTGAAACAACGCAAGCCTTAGCAACCGATGAACTGTTGCAACGCGTTAATTATCAACTCGGTCGTCAATTAGGCAATATCGTCCAGCTTGATGCGATTGTGCATTACCCATTGGTCGAAATTCGCGCCAACGAGATTCAGCAAGGACGCTGTTTACTCATGGGCAATGCCGCGCACAACCAACATCCTGTGGCTGGGCAAGGATTAAATCTCGGCATTCGTGACATAGCCGCGGTTTACAACTGGGCAGAAGATGCAGATACCCTTGCTTGGTTCGACCTAGCAAACACGCGCACCAACGATCACAAGCAGACCATGAACTTTACCCATGGTTTAGTCACATTGTTTAGTCATCCATCGACGTTAGTGCGTAGCGCAGCCAGTGTCGGCATGGGCTTGCTAAGTTTTGCCCGCCCGTTAAAGCATCGCATCACACGCATGGCAATGGGGTATTAGCGATGAAACAACACAATGTAATCATTTTGGGTGGTGGTATGGTCGGTGCGGCAGCCGCATTGGCATTAAGTCAGCTTGGTTTAAAGGTTGCACTCATTGAAACACGCCCCGTCAAACGTGAATTTGATACGAACGAGCCTTACAGCTTACGCATCAGTGCGATCCAGCGTAGCTCCGAAAATTTGCTTAAATCCTTAGGGGTTTGGGATGCCATTACCGCCAGACGTATCACCCCCTTTATCGACATGCGCATTCAAGACTGGCAAGGTTTTGCAACGCAACTCTCAGCACATGACCTACACGAACCCAACTTAGGTCATCTTGTCGAAAATGATGTGATTGCCGCTGCTATTTGGGACTCACTCATCGAACACCCCAACTGCACCCTTTATATTGCCCAAACTAAACAGGCAGCACAAGATGGGCAAGGAAACTGGCGGCTTAACCTTGATAATGGCACTGAGCTACACAGCCCATTACTCATTGGTGCCGACGGTGCACACAGCCAAGTACGCCAATGGATGGGCATTGAACAAGACATCAATGACTACCAACAACATTGTATCGTTGGTAATGTCCGCACAGAAAAACCGCATCAACAGGCTTGCTGGCAGCACTACAGCGAACAAGGCATTTTTGCCTTGTTGCCACTATCATCTCATACCTGCTCGATTGCTTGGTATGTAACACCAGAAGAAGCACCCTTGCACTGTGCAAGCAATACCAACGAACAAGCTGAGGCAATAACATACGCCTCTGCAGGTTTGCTCGGACGCTTAACGCCCATCAGTGAGTTCGTATCTTTTCCGCTGATTCGTCGCCAAAGTCAACGCTATGCACAAGCCAATGCCCTACTCATTGGAGATGCTGCTCATACGGTTCACCCGCAAGCGGGTCAAGGCGTCAATCTTGGCCTACTCGATATTATTGCACTACGCGAGACCTTTTCGTACGCCCTTGCGCACGGACAGCCAATTCACGATCTGCGTGTTCTATCACGCATCGAACGCGCACGCAAGCATGATGCAACACTGGTTCAACGTGGCATGGAAGGTCTTAACTGGCTGTTTTCAAATCAACCCATTAATAATCGCTTGCGAACAATCAGCAAGCCTTTTGCACAAAACCCTTTAGCAAGTTCACTGCTTGCTAATGTTGCCCTTCATGGACGCTTAACGGGGCTTCTTGAATGATGCACAAAGCGCATGCAATTTTGCATGCCATTGGCTTGGCAGGTGTTTCTCCTGAAGAGCATCCAACCGCTTTAAAATTAAATAATTTATTTAAATTATTGGTTGCGTTAGCCATTATCATTATGCCCATCTTATGGTACTTAGACAGCAAGCAAATCAAATTGGTTGAAGACTGGGTGATCTTCGGTAGCTGGCTGATTTGGCTGGTATTAGTGGCAGAAATTACCCTCATTTTAGCGTTTGTCCGCAATCGCATTCACTACATCAAAACCAATTGGCTCAATATTCCCATTTTAGTTTTGACATTTCCCATGATTTTAAGCATTATTCCCTACGCAGTGGTCTTCAGAGTATTGCAATTTATGCTCGTCGCACGCTACTTGTCCGAACTGCATAAAATGTTACAGCGCATTTTTAAAGTCAGTCAAATTGGCGCGATTGCCATTGCCTTCGTGATTATTGTCATTTTAGGCGGCATCATCATGCACTCCATCGATCCTAACGTCAAAAGCGTTGAGGATGGTTTGTGGTGGGCAGTCGTCACCATGGCAACTGTCGGTTATGGTGATGTTGTGCCAACAACAACTGAAGGTCGCATTTTTGGTGCTGTTATTATTATTCTCGGTGCAGTATTCTTTTCACTACTCACGGCACAACTTGCTGCCTACATGGTCGGAGAAGAAGAACTGATGCGAGAACGTGATATTCTAAATCTTGTGCGCCAAAACCAACGAAAACTGAGCGAACTTACTGAGCGAGAAGATGAGCGCATTGAAGCAATGCTTAACAAAATGAATGAGCGCATGGCGCACTTAGAAAGCATGATTCAATTGATGCAAGCCACGCAACAGCAAAATAGACATCAACCAGAAAACATCACAAAGGAATAATATGGATCACCCTCACGATCGCCGTTATGCACCCACGCACGAATGGTTACTCCCCTTTACAGACGACACAATTACTGTTGGTATTAGTGACTATGCCCAGCAAGCTTTAGGCGATGTGGTACACGCTGATTTGCCTGCTATCGGTTCTCAGGTTGTCGCTGGACAAGCTTGCTGTGTGCTGGAATCCGTTAAGGCTGCTTCCGACGTACACGCACCTGTAACAGGAGAAATTATCGCAATCAACCATAAACTGAACGATACACCAGAACTCATTAACGATGAACCCTATAACGACGGCTGGTTGTTTCGCATTAAAACAACGGATATTGCGGGTGAAAATCTTATGAGTGCGCAAGAATACGAAGCAAACATTGAATAATCCGAATAAAGGCTTTACTTTAAAGCCCAAGTTTTTTATATTATATGATAAATAAAATTCATAAAGGTCAATGTAATGGCAGATCGTCGACTGCAAGTATTCCATACGGTTGCTCGCGTTATGAGCTTTACCAAAGCAGCAGAAATTCTGCATATGACGCAGCCTGCTGTCACCTTTCAAATTAAGCAGTTAGAAGACTTCTTTAACACACGTCTTTTTGACCGAACGCACAATAAAATCACCTTAACCGATGCGGGTCGCACCGTTTACGATTATGCCGAACAAATTCTCGAAATGTATACCAAAATGGCAAACGACGTAAAAGAATTAACAGGCGATGTCAGTGGTGCTTTGGTTATTGGTGCAAGTACAACCATTGCCGAATACATGCTGCCACGTTTATTAGGTGCTTTTAAAAAGACGCATCCTGATGTTAGCCTTCGCTTGCAAGTCGGCAATACTGATGCGATTGTCTCAATGGTCGAAAATAACATGCTCGACCTGGGTATTGTGGAAGCACCTGTTTACAATAAAAACCTCGAGGTTAAAGCCTGCCGTCTCGACGAAATGGTGGTGATTGTACCGCCCGACCATCCTCTCGCAAAGTTTAAAACGATTCGTCCCGAACAGTTAACGCAGTATCCTTTTATTTTACGCGAAGAAGGCTCTGGTTCTCGTTCTGTTATTGATGAATACATCAAAAACGCGGGCATGAACTTTATTGATTTTAATATCGTCATGGAGTTGGGCAGCCCAGAATCGCTTAAAATGGCGGTTGAGGGCGGCGTTGGTGTTGGCATTACTTCGCGCACAACATTGGCAAAAGAATTGAAGTTGGAAAGTCTGGTTGCCTTATCACTCAATCCACCATTGATGCGCCCCTTCTCGCATGTGCGTCAACGTCACAAGTTCCGTCACCGTGCTGTGGGTGAGCTTTTAGAGTTTGCTGAAGAGTACTGTAAGGTTCAAGCACGTAAAGAAGGCTTTATTGTGCCTGATGACCTAGAAACGAAAGACTAACCGCACAAGATACGTCTGCTGCTAGCCAAGTAGCAGGCATATTTGCCCACCCCAATAGATTACCTGTTTTTGTATCGTAAATAACAGGCCAATATATCTTTTGCCAAACGGGGATAGGCTGACTTTGTAACCATTTTTTAAGCGTCTTATTTCCTAAAACTGTCTGTATTTTTTCACCACCTTTCCGTGCCACTACTGTAATCGATTGATGAGACAAATCAACGACAGTTAATACAGACCACTCACCCCAAGTCATCTGCTTTTTATCGTTCACCTCCCAAGCAACAATTTCTTCTGGCACTGAAAGCATTTTATCACTTAAAAAATAGCCCTTATCGCCATCAATCAGCAAACACCACCCCTGATAACAAAAACGAGGATGTGCATCATCTCGCCCGACATCATAAAACTGCATCTTAACTTGTTGCCACTGAGCAACCGACAAACTGACACCAGCCTGACACTGCCACACTGTCATCAGCGCATTCTTAGCACGCAACCAAGGCATTGCGCGCCACGTAAAGACATCCCAAGAAAAATCGTTCAATCGACATTTCTGCCAATCTTCTTGCCCAACCAGTTGTAACAATACAGAGGCTTCTTGTGAGTGTTGTGCCGCCATTGCTAATTGCGACTCGCTCTGCTGAGCAAGTGATGTCATCATGGGCAACACCTCATGTCTCACTCGATTACGCAAGGCAAAGCCATCATTATTTGTTGGATCTTCAATCCACAACAAGCCTTCTTTATTGGCATAATCTTGCATCTGTCGATAAGAAACAGATAACAAAGGGCGAACCAAACTACGCCCCACATCTCGGTTTTGCCACGACTTAATACCGCCCAATCCAGCAACACCCGCACCGCGTAAGGCACGCAATAAAAAAGTTTCTGCTTGATCGCGCTGATGATGAGCCGTTAACAACACACCATCCAATGCAACTTGCTGCCAGAGTGCAGCATAACGCGCTTCTCGCGCCCGATCTTCTAAACCTCGACGCTTTGTATCCGCAACCTGAACATGAATACCAACAAATGGAATCCCTCGCGCTTGCGCCTGCGCCTGACAATGAACCAACCAATCATCTGCAATCGCTTGCAACCCATGATGGATATGCACAGCGATAAGATTCGCCTTCTGTTTAGCCAGCTCATGTAAGAGTACAGTCGAATCCATACCACCACTAAATGCCAGCACCAAAGATCGCGAACCAGTTTGTGTCAGTAAAAACGAAACAGCCTGCGCAATCGGGCAGGCTGTTTGAGGTGTATTGATTGGTAATAACATCGTATTAAGCGAGAGTTGTAAAATGCCCATATTTCATATAACGGTCGTAACGGCGTTTGACTAAGTCATCGACGGGCATCGCCTGAAAGTGCTTCAGTTGCGCTAACAACTTTTGCTTTAAGTTTTCAGCAGCCTGTTCAGGATGACGATGCGCAGCACCCAAAGGCTCGCCAACAATGTCATCAACCAACCCTAATTCCATTAAACGCTGCGCCGTCATGCCCAACGCCTTAGCGGCTTCCGATGCCTTATCTGCACTCTTCCACAAAATCGAGGCACAGCCTTCAGGAGAAATAACAGAATAAACACTGTATTGCATCATCATCGTAACATCGCCCACACCAATGGCAAGCGCCCCACCAGAACCACCTTCACCAATAACAGTACACAACACAGGAACCTTTAATTCTGCCATTTCGATCAGGTTGCGCGCAATCGCTTCACTCTGACCACGCTCTTCGGCATTAATCCCAGGATAAGCCCCAGGCGTATCAATAAAGGTTAAAATCGGCAAACCAAAACGCTCCGCCATTTTCATTAACCGTAAGGCTTTACGATAACCTTCAGGCTTTGGCATACCAAAGTTGCGACGAATTTTCTCGTTAGTATCACGTCCCTTTTCATGACCGATAATCATCACAGGAATGCCATCGATACGCGCCAAACCGCCAACAATGGCTTCATCATCAGCAAACGCACGATCACCATGTAACTCATGGAACTCATCGCACATATTACGAACATAATCTAATGTATAAGGACGCTGTGGATGACGTGACAACTGCACCACTTGCCAGTCGGTCAACTTACCAAAAATCTGTTGTGTTAACTGACGACTCTTATCGCGAAGTTGATGAATTTCTTCATTTAAATCAAGACCACTATCAGAAACACTATGACGTAAATCATCAATTTTTGCTTCTAATTCTGCAATGGGTTGTTCAAAATCTAAAAAATTTAAGTTCATGCTGTCAACGCCCTAGTAATAACTCCATACATTTTATCAGATTCTGTTTTATTATGCTTGCGACAACGCGCTGTTTATACGGGCATGCGCACGTAATAAAGCCTGATGACGTGCTGAATAACGCTCTGGCGCGATAAGCTCCATATCCCAAATAAATGTTTCACCATCCAGCCACTGCACCAACTGAGACCAGCGCTCTTCGCCAAATAAAATGGGTAAAGCCTCGCCTTTCGATTCTAACTGCTCATCTATTAACAAAGGCAATGCCATTTCTAAGGCGTGGTATTCTGGCGTATCACGCCCAATCGCAAAGACTTCGCCTAAAGCCTGCAAAGCAGCACTAAAATCTCCTAAATAGAGCAATGCCCCCAGCTTCAATTCAGCGATGGTTAACCAAGCCCAAGGTGTACCAATATCGGGTAACAAGCCAATTAAGCTAGCAACACGAGTATGCGCGGGATAAGCCTCTTGCTCCAATAACGCTAGGAATTGCTCAAAGGTGCGATCTTTATGCCAATCAATCGCATTTAATGCCTGTTTGAGCGGCAAGCCACGATTGGCATTACCATCCAATAAATCTTGCATCGGATAAATTTCGGACATTCCTGGTACAACCAAGCGCACCACCGCCAAGCCCAACTGCTGATGATGTTGCCAATACAGCGTAAAACCTGCATCAGTGACAATTTGCTTGAGTTGTTGCCATTGCGCGTCAATGTCGCCCGAAAAATCCCACGCCACCGCCTCAAAATTGGCTTGCTGACCAAAGAAGCCTAAATGCCATCGCCCGCTGGCATCAATAAAATGTGCCTCACGATTTTCATCGCTAGCAATAAAGTCTTGGTCGATACTGGGGTATTCAAAGCCATCGCGACTGCTTAAATCACGCCCTTGCAAGGATTCTGTTAGCGTGCGCTCAATCGCTACTTCAAAAATCGGATGTGCGCCAAAGGAAACAAATGAGCGACCATCAAGTTCGTCGTGTAAAATGATCGCAACCACGGGATACTTTCCACCCAAAGAAGCATCACGGATATCTAAACGAATGCCCTGAACACGTAGCGCATCCGCCGCTTCGGTAATACTCGGCATGCTTTCCCATACTGATTTTGGCATAGCGGGCAAACACCAAGCATTGTGCAAAATTTGCACACGCACCCAACGCTCAAAAACTTCCGATAAGGCTTGCACGCCCGCCTCTGCCAAAGTATTGCCTGCTGCCAAGCCGTTACTGGCATAAAGTGTATTGAGTAAATTAATCGGGAAATAAGTATTTTCGTTGCTCCCAACAGCCATCATTGGCATAGCCGTAATACTTGTATTTGCATCTTGTAACGCAATCAGGTGTTCTGCCGCAATCTCATCATCGACATCGTAAATAGCCCATAAGGACGCGTTGAGTACATCTTGTTTGTTAAACTGAGCGACATCAATCCGCTTCTCTTGTGGGTGCATCAAAAAACCAGAGGGTGTTTGTCCAAGATAATAATCAGCAAAAAGATAATGTGACCCTAGGCGCTCAATAAACTCACCCATCGCACTCGCTTGCGCGGCCTTGGCGCTGATGCCTTTACCATTAGCAAATAAGGCAGGACAATCACTGTCTTTAACGTGTACCGAATGAATATAGGGCGCTGGATTTAACCATGCTGAAAAATCCAAACTAAAGCCATAACGAGCCAAGTGATCCGACATTCGGGCAAGGCTCGACTCTAAATAGTCGGCTTTTCCCGTCAAGTAAGTTTTTTCGAGCATATCAACCCCCTTTTTATTCGTGCAATTTTAATTTATGATGAAAGCGCATCAAATCATAACAGATCATCTGGCTACAGAAAGGAACGCATTATGAAAACATCATTCACCTTTTCTCTTTTTACATTTTTTTGTGTAACAAGCCTATCATTAACCGCACAAGCTGACATGATTAGTGAAGGCAAAGCCCTACACGATAAAAACTGTATGGGATGCCATCAGGCTGAGATGTATAAGCGAGACAATCGCAAGGTAAAAACCTTGGCTTATTTGGGCACATCAGTCGAGAACTGCAATACGCAGTTAGGCACTGGCTGGTTTCCTGAAGATGTGCAGGCAGTAACACAATACTTAAATGCGACTTACTATAAGTTGAAGTAAGCGTCTGAATCATAACGCTCTAGCATGGAAAGACACGTTAGGTTGCTAATCGCTGAAAGTCAATTTTGATTGCTTTGGATATTGGCAGCAACTTCTTTTTTAAAGTATTTCGTTATTGTATTTTTTTGAAAATTATACGCTATCAATTAATAGCATGCGATTGACAAATCATGACTTTTATCGTATTTTCAATTTGTATTCTTCAAGGGAAAAAACTTATTTTTAACCAGCTCTGAATGTTTCGCTATAATAGCTTAAATTAATGGTTAAGAAAGAGAGATGACGATGACACATCGCTGGACAGTTCATCCTGATAATCCTCAGCAGCGTTTACTTGCTCAGGCGGGCGCATCTATTCGTAATGGTGGCGTGGTTGCTTATCCAACAGATTCGGGATACGCACTGGGTTGTTGTCTCGATAATAAAGAAGCATTAGACCGCATTCGTGCAATTCGTCAACTGCCAGAAACGCATCACTTTACATTGGTTTGTAAAGATTTATCGCATTTAAGTCAGTATGCTCAAATTGATAACACTGTTTTTCGAATGGTAAAAGCGCTCACGCCTGGTGCGTTTACCATTATTTTACCTGCCACTAAGGATGTTCCAAAGCGCTTATGGCATCCGAAACGAAGTGATATTGGTTTACGTGTGCCTGATTATAAAGTGGTACAGGCATTGTTAAGCGAAATTAATGGCCCACTGCTTAGTGTGAGTTTGATTTTACCAGGTGATGAATTTCCACTGACTGATGCGGATAGTGTTTTAGAAGCGATTGGTTCGCGCATTGACGGCGTTATTGATGCGGGATGGGTAGGACATGAGCCGACCACTGTTGTCGATTTAACGTCTGGATCACCAGAAGTGGTGCGTCAGGGGTCTGGTAAATTACCATGGTAAATAGAACATTTCACTAACTGCGCTTTGCGTGTTTTTTGAATTAAGGAATAATAAAAAACAAACATGAACGAAAAATTACAAAAAGTATTAGCCCGTGCTGGTATGGGATCGCGTCGTGAAATTGAAGGTTGGATTAGTGCTGGTCTGGTTCGTTTAAACGGTCACGTTGCGACCTTGGGTGAGCGCGTTAGCGAGACAGATCAAATTCAAGTTCGTGGGCGTTTAATTAAAGCGGAAGAATTATTGCAGCCTGTCACACAGGTTTTATTGTATAACAAGCGTGAAGACGAATTGGTAACGCGTTCGGATGAAAAAGGACGTGAGACAATTTTTGAAAAGCTCCCTAAGCCCGATTCTGGGCGTTGGATTGCAATTGGTCGTTTGGATATTAACACCACAGGGTTGTTGTTGCTGACAAACAACGGTGAGTTGGCGAATCGCTTAATGCACCCTTCGCGTGAAATTGAACGCGAATATTTGGTTCGTGTATTTGGTGAAGTGTCTAAAGAGATTTGCGATAAGCTTGTTAAAGGTGTTCCGCTTGAGGACGGTATGGCAAATTTTGACAAGCTTGAACCGCTTAAATCGTTTGAGCCAACTGACAGTATTAACCGTTGGTATAAAGTGACGTTGCTCGAAGGGCGTAACCGTGAAGTGCGTCGTTTGTGGGAAAGCCAAGGCGTGCGAGTAAGTCGCTTAAAACGTACTGCCTTTGCAGGTGTTTCATTGCCCAAAACCTTGCGTTTAGGTCATGCGCAATTAGCCACCCGTGATCAGATCAATGACTTGTTGGCTGCGGTTGAATTACCTGCGTTACCTTTGATCGAACAGCAGCGCGCCAAGCGTCCGTTTAATAGTAACGGTCGTATCGGTTTTGCACCGCGTCAATCATCACGTTTCGAAAAAGAAGCGCCAGAACGTACCGATTTGTCTGATCGTGCAGCCAATCCACGTCGTGGCGATGTGAATGCGCGTGGTATCAGTCGCGCTGCACCAAGCCGTGATGGTGGTCGTGGCATGCACCCAACACCATCAAGTACGAATCGCTCGACTTTTGATGTGCGCGGCGGTCAGGCAAAAGCACCTGACAGAACCAAGTTAGTACGCGGCACAACCAAGCCACCACAGCGCAAAACATGGCGCGATAATGATGACGATTATATTGATTGATTAAGGTAGGGTTGTAAAAACCTCCATATTTCGCCATCCTCGCGTATGCGGGGATCCATAAAATCAATGATATAGTTTCCCGCTTTCGCGGGAATGACGGGTTTTTAGAGGTGTCCTACAATATAGGTTGAAGTGCGACGATTCTAATGGGAGTAACGTTTAGATGGCCATTTTACTGCAGCGTCAGTTTGACGATCGTCAAGCGTTAATCAACTATGTTGCTCAGTTAAGCAATCAATCCATGAAAAATGAAAGCGCAACGATTATCGGTGGCTTATCGGCAGCAGAAACCGCTTTAGCGCAGCTAAACCTAACGGCATACAGTCACAACAGAAACCATTTGTCGGGCGCTGTGTCAAGATTGTCCCCTTATTTGCGCCACGGCATCATTGCTGCTCATCACCTAGCGATGTTTGTTCATCAAAAGGTCAGTGATGAAACAGCCATTCGCTTTATCCAACAATTGGCATGGCGGCAGTTTTTTCAGCATATCCACCAGCAATCACCCGATCTTATTTGGAAAAGCAAAGAAGCTTACAAAACAGGGTTTCATGAGCAGGATTATGCCCCTCATTTGCCCAAGGATATTGAACAAGGCACAACAGGGGTTAAGATCATTGATCAGATGATTAGCCAATTAAAGACAACGGGGTATTTACATAATCATTGCCGACTTTATCTTGCCAGTTATGTGATTCACTGGCGTAGGATACAGTGGCAAGCTGGTGCGCAGTGGTTTCTAAATCATTTACTTGATGGCGACATTGTCAGTAATAACTACTCTTGGCAATGGGTTGCTTCAACCTTTAGCAGCAAACCCTACATTTTCAATTTAGACAATGTTCGTCAGTTTTCAAGCAACCTACTCGATACCGAACACCCTAGTAATCGTCTATTTGATACCAGTTACGAGGATATTCATCTTGATCTGTTCCCTAATATGCCAGAGAAAACATCATGAAAACGATTTATTGGTTACACGACGAATCGCTATGCTTGCCAAAAGACTTTGACTCAGCAAATGATGCGCTGATTTTTATTTGGGATGGTGACTATTTTGCACAGCAGGGCTGGTCTTTAAAACGTTTGGTGTTTATTTATGAAACCTTGTGTGAGCTACCTATCGAAATTTGGCATGGCGACACGCTAGAGACACTATCTGCGCTAATGCAAAGCAAACAACCCTCACAACTGAGTGTACAGGAAGCCATCGATCCTAATCTGAACCAACTTATTAACAGCGTGGTAAAAGCAATTCCCATGCAGTTAACTCAGCGAATCCAATGGATTGATGAAACAAAACTGAAACCCTGCAAACGCTTTTACGCCTATTGGCAACAGGTTGAAACACAATGTCTTCCTAATAGCTTACCGCGCAAAATAGGCAAGGGTGTTAAATTGCACTAATCATTCTGAGCGTTAAAATACAAGCCTAATTAAGCGCTCGATTAAACCAAGGATAAAAGCGTTTTGGTTGTTCTATCCAAGGAAAATGTGCGCATTGCTGAAATACTTTTTCTTTCATCTTTGGGAAGTAAGTACGCAACCCGTCACGATTTTCAGGCATTAATAAATCGTCATTACAATCAGCGAAATGCAAGGGTTTATTACTTAGAACCAAGGCATCCCCTCTCGTAAAGGATAAAGCATCGTATTCTTGCCAGATACGGCTGTTTAAATCAGGGTAAAAATCTTTTGCCTCAAACTGCGCGGCATAGCGTTCACCCATGGCAAAGTCGGTGAAATAGGTCGGCAACACCTGCCGAATTTGATACAACTTAACCTCGTCTTCCGTTCTAGTTAACGTCGTCTGATCATTATCCCAATTTGCATCCCATTCTTGCGGTTTATGTTGATTCTGGCGCTCATTAATACGATCTAATATATCGGTTAAGCCACGCTTTTCGGGATCGACAGGGTTAAGTAGCACCAGCTTTTTAACCTGCTTAGGATGGTGTTTCGCATACAACAAACTCATCAAGCCGCCCCACGAGTGTCCGACTAAGGTCATTTGCGTCACGCCTAACGCCTTACGCACAGCTTCAATGTCTTCAATCCACTGACTTAATAACGCACTTGTCGGCAAGATCAAATCCTGTTGATCGCCCACACCGCGCATATCAAATAAAATCGCCCGATGACGTTGCGCAATATGTTGCTGTAGTGGCAGCAGATTCCAAACCGTAAAGGCAGGCCCGCCTCCTAAGACCAGAACCACATCGCCCTTACCCTGATCATGAATTTGCCACGTTTCATGATTAATCATTAACGTTTTTGCACTCGCTGATAAAGAAAAAATAAAGGCAAATAAAAAAAGTACGTAGCGCATATAACCGCCCTTAGGTGGTTCATTGTTTGTCTATGATAAATCATATTCAAAAACAAAGCACCAACAAAAGTTTGTGGCTCGTGTAAGCTGCTAAAGGCTCTTCAAGCTTGCTAAAGCGAGCGCTAACCTTGAACGAGGCAACGCCATATTCAGACGCATAAACCCCTTACCCACTTCACCAAAATGTGTTCCACTACTCAGCCCTAAACTGCAAACGTCAACACACCAACGTACCAAGTCGCTTTGTGCTTCAAAACGCTGAGTAAAATCTAACCAAATCAAATAACTTGCTTCTGGCATCATCATATCAACACCCGACCCTGAAAGCTCAGACGCGACTAGAGCTAAATTGCCGTGCAAATACATCAACAAGTCGGCTAACCATCGCACGCCGTCATCGGAATAGGCGGCTTGCAACGCGTGTAATCCCAATAAGTTAGGCTCACTGGCACGTGTCAGGGTATGTTGTCGTCGAAATTTCTGACGCAACACAGCATTCGTGATCAAGGCATAGCCCGTCTGCAACGCGGCAAGATTAAAGGTTTTACTGGTTGAGCCTAATGTGACCGTTTGCGCGCTAATATCTGCGCAGATACTGGCAAAAGGAATATGTTTTGTACGTTGATCGAGTATCAAGTCACTCCAGACTTCATCACTAACGACCTTAACATGATACTTTAAGCATAATCCCGCTAACGTATTCAAGGTTTCTTTAGACCAGACGCGACCTGATGGATTGTGAGGATTGGCTAAGAGCAATAACGTAATGTTGCGACTGCACATATACGATTCTATGGCTGTAAAATCGAGTTGATAGCGTTGATTAATATTCAGCAAGGGTACGGTTACTAATTGTCGACTATTGTCGATCACTGCTTTCATAAAGGGTGGATAGACTGGCGTAAAAACCATGACACACTCGTCTGGCTGCGTCAGTGCCTGCACCGCCAGATAAAGCCCACTAACCACACTCCCAAGCCAGACAAGATCTTGTGTTTGTGTCTGCCAATCATGCCGCCGCAGTTGCCAATCACATACTGACTGCGCTACCGCTTCGGGTGCTTGCGTGTAACCCAAAACAGGATGAGCAAGGCGCTCGGTTAATGCATTAATGACAAAGGGAGGTGTTGCAAAATCCATATCAGCAACCCACAGTGGTTCCACGTCGGCGCGTCCAAACACCGTTTGACGCGCTTCGTATTTTTCTGCCCAGGTTCCGATACGATCAATCTGTTTGTCAAAAAAGGAAACGGTCATGCCCACACCAACCCACAAACACGTTAAAAAAGATCAACATCCCCAGCATCCAACGATGCCGCCTTAACGCGGTGCATACGCGTGGTTTCAATACGCTCACGTTCCGCATGAATAATGGTACGTAAGGTTTCCATGCGTTCGGCATAGTCTTCAGAAGATAAAACTGGCGTTGCCATCATCTCAACCGTCGAGTGTTGTGTGGTTCTTGCCATACTGTTCAAATTATCTAAGTGATTTTGTACCTGCTCGACTAACTGACGGGTAATGTCTTCGAACTGCAACGAACGAATCGCATTTGAAACGTTGTAATCAATATCACGAATAATTTCAGAAACATCGCCCAAACGAGAACTGATTGAATGGTTCATGTTTGCGAGACCTTCCATCATGTTGTCAACACGCGCTTTAGAGTCAGTAGCCTCTTGCATATCTTTGTGCGCGGTGTCGCCAACAATATCTTTTACTTCATCGACCGTTAGTTTCGTTTGTTCTGCTTTGCGACGAATTTGCTCTGTTAACTGATTCGAATGCAACGATAATTTACGAACTTCATCAGCGACAACAGCGAATCCACGACCCGCATCACCCGCTCTTGCTGCTTCAATCGCCGCATTCAATGCTAATAGATTTGTTTGATCAGCGATGGTTTTAACGTCTTCTAGCAGAACGAAGATCGCATTAATCTGCATCACCATTTCGTCGATTTTCATGACCGTATTACGACTACGATGACTGATATTGACAATCAGGTCGATGAGATATTTCATGATATCGCCCGTTTCTTGCGAAAACTTTTGAATGGTCATGCCACCATCAGTACCACCAATATTTGCCATCAAACTCATCACCACGTCACCCTCACGCTGACTGGCATCGTTTAGGTTGGTAAAGCTACTGTTTAGTGTTTCAACCGCTTCAGCAATTAAGTCTTTCACTTGAAATAATTCGCCACGAACAATTTCAACTTCCTGATCAATAACAGCATCAACGTCATGCATAATGACTTGTAAGGCTTCGCCTGTTGCTTGTGCTTCCGCAGCACCCGTTCCCTTAGAAGCCATCGCCACAGGACGACCCGACGACGCTACACCCATTGATGACGCACCTTCAGCTGCTTTTAACTGCGCCATGAGCAGCGTCCAAAAGACGGCAGAAACCACCACAGCCACAGCGACAAGCATCTGCCCCATTAACATCAGCGTACCGCCAGCCAGAATACTCAGCATCCAGCCCATTAATAATAGTGATTTTTTTTGCATTACCAGACTCCCGTCATTGGTGCTCGCTTAAAGCATTCTATTGAAGCTTAACGTTGCTTATGTAGAAAACTTTAGCTTTATTTAACCTTGACAAGATTAAGCAATTTTAGTGCCACTTCTGATAGACCAACAACAAAGTCAGCAGCATCTAATTTAACAGCAGCACCTGGCATCCCCCAGACAATACTTGTTTTCTCATCTTGAGCCAGCGTTTTAGCGCCGACGAGCTGTAACTCTTTTAACCCACGTGCGCCATCATCTCCCATTCCCGTGAGCAAAACGCCCATCGCATGCTTGCCAACAACCTGTGCGACTGAGCGAAACATCACATCAACAGAAGGTTTGTGGCGATTCACCGCTGGACCATCATTCAAGCGACAAATTAATTTACCGCCAACGGACTCGACCAATAAGTGATGACTACCAGGTGCAATGTATACGTGACCCGGCAAAATAACCTGCCCATCTTCAGCTTCGTGCACCGTCATTGCCGATAAACTATCCATACGTTTGGCAAAAGGACCACTGAAAGCAGCAGGAATATGTTGTGTAATCACAATGGCTGGCATCGTTGCAGGCAAACCGACCAATACTTCACGAATAGCCTCTGTACCACCTGTCGATGCACCAATCGCAATTAGCGATTGCGTCGAAGTCTGCACACCGTTACTGGTTGCTTTTAAAATAACATCGGCAGTTAGCTTGGGAGGAACACCCCCAGCAACAGCAATCGGTTTAACCACATTGGGAACTGAAGCGCGAGCGCTCACGGTCTCAACTTGCTTTTCGATACGCGAAACCGAAACAAGCGCTGCCATTTTGACCTTATCAATTACCTCTTGTGCATAATCATTTAAACTACCACCAATATTCAGTTTTGGCTTGGTTACAAAGTCAATAGCACCTAACTCTAGGGCTTGTAAGGTTACATCAGCGCCGCGCTCAGTTAATGATGAAACCATCACCACAGGCATCGGGTGCAAACGCATCAAGTTGCGCAAAAAAGTCACACCGTCCATTTTGGGCATTTCGACATCAAGCGTTAACACGTCGGGCTTTAATGCTTTAATTTTCTCTCTGGCATCAAATGGATCTTCTGCAGAACCAATCACCTCGATAGCAGGATCACTATTTAACATTTCCGTTAACATTTGACGCACCAACAGCGAGTCATCAACAACCAGAACACGAATCTTTTTCATTTAACTCAATTCCTCTTTGCGCCTTAAATTTTCTGGTAAATGGTTTTACCCAACAATTTAAACTGCTCACTCACCTTGTACAGGGACTCTGAATGTCCAATAAACAAATGCCCATTCGATTTAAGCGCTTGGTGATAGCGCCCAAACAAACGCTGCTGCGTTGGCTTATCAAAATAAATCACCACATTGCGACAAAAAATAATGTCAAACGACTCATTCCACGGCCATTCGTTCATTAAATTAACTTGCTGAAAACGAATAATTTCTTTTAGCTCTGGTTTTATTTTCACCATACCCGCATTTGCACCCGAGCCACGTAAAAACCAACGCTTAACACGCTCCTGTGTCACACCTTTTAATGCCTCAACACTGTAAATGCCATCACGCCCCGTATCAATCACATTGGTATCTAGATCGGATGCATCAATGCGTACATCCCAGCCTGCTGGAAAAAACTCTTTAACCACAATCGATAATGAATAAGGTTCTTCTCCCGTCGAGCAACCTGCAGACCAGATACGAATTTTACGCGTATCGGCATTTTGTTTCATCAGAGCGGGGAAAAGCTCCTGAGTGAGATACTCGAAGTGATGGTTTTCACGAAAAAAGAAGGTCAAATTGGTTGTAATCGCATTAATGAGATGCGTAAACTCTTCGTCCTTCCCTTCCCCTTCAACATACGACAAATAGGATTGAAAATCATCGAAGCCTAATGCGCGTAAGCGCCTTGCCAAGCGATTGTAAACCAAGTTTTGTTTAGAGTCGGCTAAGTGAATGCCCGCATGGGCATGAACAACCGTTCGCACCCGATTAAAATCGGACTCTGTGAATGAAAACTCTTGCTGCGATGACATTTTTATTACTTCCAAACAGTACTAATCACTGTTGACTATGAATATTTTTGTTACCATACGGTTATAAACAGCGCAGGTACACGTAAATGATGCCACTATCGACCACTGATGTGCAAGTTCTTAAACTGCTAAATACACCAAAATTGCCCGCGAGCCTGTTTGATAACGCGCAACCCATCAACATTCGCGTACTTAAGGTCGTCGATAATCAAGCGACCATTTTGATGGCAGGTCGTCAAATACAAACACAAACAGCCATTCCGCTCACAGCCGGACAACAACTCAACGCCCAACCTGAAATGATCAATGGTCAGCTTCAGCTTAAATTAGTACCCAATCGCGAAACTAATTCGACACCACAACAAACGGCACAAGCAGCGGTAACACAACAAACACCTTCTAATAATAACACAACACAACACCTTAAAATTTTAAACGCACCACAAAGCATCACCAGTTTTCTGACGGCTGGACAAACGATATCTGCACAGGTTTTGTCAACGAATGGCAATCAAGCCAACTTACTCGTTGCTGGGCAAACACTACGTACTCAAAACAATGCCACACTCACTGCTGGGCAAACCATTAACCTACTTCCAGAAGAGATTGATGGCGAGTTACGGTTGCGCATCTTGCCCAACAGCAATCAAGGGCAGCAGATAACAGCGCAACAACCCAAAGACACCAGCTTACCAACATGGACAAGCGCGCTACCCAGAAGTGCAAAAGAGGCGTTAGGATCGCTTAAAACAAGCTTGCCCACCCAAATCTCCATGAATGAACTCATGCGCTCACTCACGCAAGCACTACCAAATTTGTTATCACCTAACGGCGAAAACAAAACGAACCTGTCAACATCGTGGCAATCGTTTTTATCCGCCGCACTCACCACCAGTCCAGCACCGACAGCTGAAAAAGTGCAACAAAGCGTCATCGACTTTAATCCTAAATTATCGGACAACAAAATTAACAGTAACCCTGTTACCAGCAACAACAATAATGCTAACAGCAGCGAATGGAAAAAAGATCTCATTAGCCTGATTAATAATCCACAAACACCCCTTGCCGAAAAACAAATTGCGCAAGGTATCTTAGCCAAAAGCGAACAGACGCAGCAAATACAAAATTTGCATCAAATGGCAGGACAAGCTGTACTGCTTCAAGAAATACCGATTAACACGGCTCAAGGGCTAGACAATTTCACCCTAGAAATTGATGTTCCAAAACCAGAAACCCCCGAAGAAGAACGTCAATGGAAGATTTTTATTCAACTGCAACTACCCGAAGGCGATTTTACCAGTCGTATTCAAATGGATAAGGATTTAAATGTTCGTCTACAACTCTGGGGTGATAATGATGCATTGAGCGTTAATATTCACGCACAAGCGCCAGCACTCAAAACAGCCTTGCAAGAGCAAGGACTAACGGTCGAAAGCCTTATTGTTGCCCAAGGAAAACCCCCGTCGCGAACCGAGCAACCGCCTTGGCATCAACCCCTCGTCGATGTTCATGGATAAAAGAACCCATCGTCAATTATATTAGCGCTATAATTTCGACCTGTTTGTATTTTTCATATTGCCCTAACAACAAAATCGAGTACATATTATGCATAAACTACAACTCAGCGGCAGCCTTAACATTCAAACCATCAACGATATTCGTATGCGCCACGAAACGGAACTCGAACACTGGATCAAAAATGGCTTAGAGATTGATGTTTCACGTATCGACCAAATTGATACGGCAGGATTGCAGTACCTGTTAATGGTTCAACAACAGCTCCAGCAAGCTGGGCAAGGCATTGTTATCAGAGGCGGCGGTTTAATTGATGCTGCTGCACAACGCTTAGGCTTACAGGAAACGCTTTTCGGTGGATGAACACAAACCATCGGCAACCGATCAGGCAATAGCCCTTGCCTACCGTGGCGATGATTTGCCACGGGTAGTTGCTAAAGGTAAAGGGGCAGTAGCACAAAAGATACTTGCCATCGCTAAAGCTGCTGAGGTTCCCATTCATCAAGATGCGGCATTAAGTAGCGCACTTGGTTCGTTAGAGCTCAACGAAGCGATTCCACGCGAATTGTTTTTAGCCGTCGCACAGGTTCTGGTATTTGCTTACAACCTTTCGGGCAAATCTCCTCCAAAATCAGAAGACACATCAATCGGCTAATGAATAACCCATCGGCTCCATCAACAGCGAGCTGCCGTCTTCCGTAAAGAACTCTCCTTGAGCATCTTCTACGCCTTTAAGGCTCGCAATGGCTAATAACAGCGCCCCTTCATTCAAGTCTGCTCCAGAGCGCACAACAGTCAGCGTTTGCGTGCGATTATCACCATAGCTTACCGTCATCTCGTCACCGACTTCTGGCGCAATACTTGCCAAAGTATGAAAACGCATCATACGCTTGGTTGGCTTACCACGGTATTGCATTCGCGCAATAACTTCTTGTCCGGGGTAACACCCTTTTTTGAAGCTGATTGCGCCTAAACGGTCGAGATTAAATAAATGCGCCGTCGTTGAACCACTATTCGCAGCAGTCACTTGCGGCAGTCCAAAAGCCAAGTCCATTAGATCCCAATCGGCGTTACCAACAGGCGTACCATTCGTTTCCAATCGATCCCACAAATGGGCAATATTTGGCAAGGTACCGATCAGTAATGCACAAGGATGAGCCGTTGGTAAACGAATCGCGATAATGTCAGACAAGCCTTCTTGCTCAATCGCATGTTGTGCATAAACGGTTTCTGGCAACTTCTCATTGAGCAGTACCAGCATATCTTGTGCGGCATGAATGCCCGCATAGCCAAAACGTGGCAACAAATCAGAGAAATCTTCACAATCTACCTTGCTACGCATCACAAACATTTTAAAGCGTTTGAGCAACGCTGGAACCGTATCGCGAGCGACCTGCCAATAATAGGCATCGTTGTACAAAAACAGCACACCCAACCCCAACACTTGACCTTGAGGATCACAATAAGCGGCAAGCTGTGCTTGTTCGTTCGTCACCAAACTAACATCTTGTGTCAGTTGCGATTGTAAAAAGGTCTTGGCATCTTCACCACTAAAACGAATTAACCCAGTCGCAGACAAGCTTGTCATCACCGCACCATGACGCATGACATGACGCTCAATGTCTGGCATGGCAAAATGAGCAATGCTGTGTTTGTCTTCGTTAAATACAGCGCCCTGTTGCGCTAAAAATTCGTTCCATAATGTAATCATGTTTTTTCCTGTTCTTATTTTTTTAAAATCGCTCTGACTCGCGCTAAGTCTTCGGGCGTGTCCACACCCGCATGTGTGGGAACACAAGCTTCATGCAAAATAATTTTATGTCCATTCCATAGAATTCGCAGTTGCTCTAAGGCCTCTACGCGCTCCATCTCACACGAGGGCCACTGTGCATACTGGCGTAAAAAGCCTGCAGTATAAGCATATATCCCCAAATGACGACAAAACGGGACATCTTTAGGCATCTGTGTATCGGCATGCAATTGCGAACCAAACAAATCACGATGCCACGGAATGGGCGAGCGTGAAAACGCTAAAGCGTAACCTTGTTGATCGGTAACCACCTTCACCATATTCGGATTCATCAAATGCACTGCATCTGTAATCGGTTCCCATAAGGTTGCCATCGACGCTTGAGGATTATCCAACAACAAGGCAGCAATTTGATTGATAACCGCAGAAGCAATTAATGGCTCATCGCCTTGCACATTCACAACTGGGGTATCGTCAGACAAACCCAGAATGGCAGAAGCTTCTGCCAAGCGCTCTGTTCCTGATAAATGCTTATCCGAGGTCATGACCACCTCTGCACCCAATGCTGACATGGCATCAACAATCTGCTGACTATCGGTGGCAACAACCACACGCGATACGTTTGCTGCCAAAGCACGTTGCCAAACATGCCAAATCATTGGCTTTCCAGCAATATCAGCGAGCGGCTTATTGGGCAATCGACTCGATTGCATCCGTGCGGGAATTAAAACAACGGGTAGCATTAAGCAACCGCCTGCTTTTTACGATAGCTTTCGCTTTCTTCTAAACTCAGCTTACGCGCCTCATCGACCAGCAAAATGGGAATCCCATCGCGCACGGGATAAGCCAAACCGCTGGACACAGCTATCAGCTCCTGTTTTGTTTCGTCAAAAATGAGGGCTGTTTTATTGGCAGGACATACCAATATTTCGAGTAGACGTTTATCCATTATGAGGTTCCTTATAAAGAAGTAGGTTGAGACTTTAATACAAACCAGCTGATCAGTTCAAATTTTTTATCGTCAATAATCACCGCATTTCGACCACTGCTTAGTCCTGTATTACTGATACTCGCAACCGCTTTTTTGATGTGAGCATCGATTGCTTGCATATTTTCGCCGCGTTCTGTTTGCGTGTCGAAAACCTGACACAGCTCAATGATGGGTTCTGTTGCGCCAACAGACAAGCTCGCTAATAATTCAAGTGTCGATTTTACGCTTTTATAACCATAACGAATACAACCATCATCTTGCACCGTGATTAAAAAGTAAGGATAACGTGGGTTTTGATGATTTTTCCCCTTATCATCAAGTGCTTTCAAACAAAAAACAGAGCCTTCAAAAGATTCGCTTGCAAGTACAGCATAAATGCCTGTTGGGGTTTCTGAGTAGCGATTTTCTTGTCCTTGTAAGTGCTGTTTTAACGATGTGCGCAAATCATTAAAACTAAAATCGGATAGCGCAATCGTTTGATTGTCGCTTGCCTCAAAATCGAATTCACCTGTTTGAATATCGCTGATTTGTTTAATACGCCAATTTAGCAAGGCTTCACTGGCTTCATCTTGCAGTAACGGATTATCACTTCCTGTTGCAGTCATATCGGCTAATAACATGCGTGTTTGTACACGGTCTTTTAAGTCGAGATATTCATCTAGTTCTGCAGTTGGCCAAAAGTTGACCATGCTAATGGTCGCATTTTGACTACCAATACGGTCAATACGTCCAAAGCGTTGAATAATGCGCACAGGATTCCAATGAATATCGTAATTAATAACTAGGTCACAGTCTTGCAAGTTTTGTCCTTCACTCACACAATCCGTTGCAATTAAAATATCAATTTCTTGTTCAGGATGGGCTTTTTTAGATTTAGGGCTAAAGGCTTGCAGTATACGTTCAAATTGTTTACCGCCAACAGTTGAATCATTGCGTCCACTGCCCGTTACTAACGCACAATTTAAGTCGGTATGTTTAATCACTTCATCGTACAAATAAGCTGCTGTATCTGAATAAGCGGTAAAAATAAGCATTTTTTGATTGGGCTGTTTGCTTTTTTCATCAATCAAGTTTTTCAGATGACGTAGTTTTTCATCTTTTTCGGGTGTAATCTGTTGCATTTTTGATAACAAGGCTTCGAGTGCATTTCTATCGCTCATTAAATCTTTTTTATAACGCGTTAAGTCGAGATGTTCTAGTAAATACGAAACCTGAGAAAACTCAAAGCCATTTTCGTCATCTAAATCCATTAAAAACTGTGATTTATTGTGTTCTTGAACAAAAATATTGATTTTATCAATTGCTGCGTTTATTTTATAAATCGTTCTATCAAGTGTGCTACAAAATGAATACACAGAACTTTCCAGACGCTTCAAGAAATTAACACGCATCATACCAATCAGATAATGCTCGCGTGTATTTTGATCATCCCAGTTTTCATCTTTTGAATTATTCGTGTCGATTATTTTATAATCGGATAAGTGTCCTTTCTTAACGTAGTTAGAAGGTGAAAAAATACACAATTGATACCCATCAACACGTTCTTTAATATCCTTAAACGATAAGAAATGATCGTCTGTTGATAAGTCTGAATGAATCGAAAGCGGTTTGTTACGTATCGGAAACTTAAAATCAATATCATAAAATTGTTGAATATGACTACGACTACGTGCAATCGTGATCGCATCCAGTAAACTAAATAACTCATTACCTAATTTTTCGAATAATAATTTTTTATTACGCTCTGCACTTTTTACCCATTCGTTTAATTTACCCTGTGCTTGCTTAAAGGTTTGTTCGATACTATTAATGCCAAACTCTGTAAAGTTACTATCATTATTAGAGGTGATTAATAATAATTGATTACGCAAATCTTTAAAGCTATTGTTGACAGGGGTTGCAGATAGCAGTATCACCTTTGTTTTGATGCCTTTTTTAATCACCTTATCCATTAAAAATTGATAGCGACTTGAAGCGTGATTCTTGAAGTTATGACTTTCATCAATCACCACCAAATCATAATTACCCCAATTAATATGATCTAATTTTTCTCTTTCTAAATCAGTATGGGCATAACAATCAAAACGAAATCGGTCATTTAACAAGGGATTATTTTCACTATTTTCAAGATAGAGGTTCCAGTTTTGCTCTAATCGCTTTGGCGCGAGTACCAGCACACGATAATTTCTAAGCTCGAAATATTTGATTGCCGCTAAGGCGGTATAGGTTTTCCCTAAACCAACACTGTCAGACAAAACACAGCCGCCATAATGCTGAATTTTTTTAATGATCTCTTTTGTGCCGTCTTTCTGAAAGTCAAAGAGCGTTTTCCAGATTTCAGTATCGAATAAATGCATACCAATATCAACACTATCATTGCTATTAGCTTGTTCTAAATCATCTTTAAATAAATGATAGAGGGTAAAATAATAAACAAATTCAGGCGCGTTATCTCGATAAAGCTCTGTTAAGTAGGTTAATAATTCTGTTTTAACATCAATCGTAAGTTTACTATCTAGCCAGATTTCATTAAACCAGTTGGTTAAGTCTTTAGTATCTCGTTTATCGTTTAGGGTAATATTTAATTCTATATTCGGTGTTTTACCAAAACCCAAGCCATTAACGGTAAAATTAGAGCTACCAATAATGGCTTCTTCAGTCCCATTAGCTTGCTGGATATGATAGGCTTTACCGTGTAAAAAGTTTGGCTTGACCATCGAGCGAATATCACATTTATCACGCAACCAATCATGGCATTCTTTCGCTATTTTTTTCTGTGATAATGTTTTAGATAGCGTGAGTGTTTGACTGTCTAAGCTGTAGCTTTTGGGTGTTTTTCCTGCAATATTATCAGTCATGAAGGCAGGTTCGCCAAATAAAAATCTAAGCTGTTTAATATTGTCGAGCTGTGGCTTTAAGGCATAATAAGCATGAGTCGTAAAGTAAGCCGATACAAAAGAAAGATTCGAATCTGGCGTAATCTGCTGTTGCAAAAACTCACCAACCGAACCACGCGTTTTATTATCTTTGATAGCAGATGTCATGCTAATGCTCCAAAAATACTATCTTTATATAAAGCCACCATCTGAGATTTTAGGTTTTTTTCCGCTTCACTTTCTTGATCAAAATTAATTGGTTTAGAAAGAAAAAATAGAAATTCTGGCGCAAAGTCAGCACCATTTTTCCAGCTTATTGTGCCACAATCAATAAAAAAATCCATAAAATATTTTTTATCTTCTAATGGTTCAAAAATTTTACCCTTTAACGCTAAAGATAAATCAACCAGTCTTTCCATTTCGGTATTAAAAATTAATTTAAGTCGATAGTCAGTTAAATACACGGCAGAAATTACTTCTAGTATCATATTACTTACTTTAATGGATCAATTTTATTCGGAAGTTGTTTTAACATAGCAAGATTCCAATCTTCTAGCAATTCTTCTTTATGCGCATCAGCCCAATCGAGTAACATATTTAAAGCTCGTTTAGGAAATTTACCTTCTACAATCCAACCATCTATATAAACAATAATTTTATATTCTGCATACTGTGCATGAAAATGTGGTGGATTATGTTCATTAAAGTTAATATAAACTTTAATTCCATAAAAATAGCTAATTTCTGGCATGACTAATTTCCTTCGACTAATTTAATTTCATCATCTGTCAAACCGTACAGCTTGTACACCATTTGATCAATTTCCGCTTCTAAGGCGAGCGTATCTGCTTTGGGATTTTCTGCTTTAAGTGCTAGGATTTGATCTACTAGGGTGATGAAGGGTTTTGTATCTTCTAATTTTATTTTAGGTAATGGAAAATTTTCTATTGTATCGTTTGTAAAAGCAAAATAAGATCCTCTAAAAATTGAACTTGTATTTTTAATAAAAAACCACATTACCATTGAGTTCATTAGTGATAAATAAAACTTATAACTTAACTTGTTTTCTTGTTTTTTAATTATCGATGAGAATTTGGTATTTCCATATAAGGAAGAATTATCGTAACTTAACTGACAAAACACAGACAAATAAGGCATTACAATTTTTTCTTGCTCAAATATAAAAATATCTCTAGAACGGTGAAGCGAATACCAATAAACTGAATTTGTTTTATATTTTATTTTCTTTTTTATTAATTCTTCTTTAAATAAAGAAAGATATTTGAATGCTAAAGGAAATTTTTTTTCTAGCTCTTTCTCTTCAAATGGCTTTGTATTTTTAGCATCATCTAAGTAGTGAGGATAAATAATAAAATAACTATTTTCTAGCTTTGCATATCGCTTAATATCATCACCTTTTAGTAATGGTCTTACTATCGCAGATTCAATCGTTATATTTTTATTTAACTTTTTAGAGAACCCCGTAAAAAGATTATCATTTATTCCTCCTTTTAATTGAAAAATATCATCTCCTGTACTCACGACACCCTGATATATTCCCTCAAAAACATCTTTAATTTTTAGTGGCTGCTTATCTAACTTTTCAAGAATGCTTAAAATATTATTCTGACTAAAAGTCCATGCATTATTATCTAACTTTTTATTTTCTATTTTTGTATAACTCTCATCTGAAATAGAAAGTAAAAACAAGGACAGTTCTTCATTTGTCTTTAAGTCCTTATTTAATCCAATATACTCAACAACGTTAGACTTATGCTTAAACCATACAAGCGATGTGTATGTTGATGCATTAAAAACTTGATACTCTTTGAATGAAATAAACTTACTTATTTTATTTTTACTAATCGATCTTAAGCCAGAACCAAAATCACTATTAATCCACTTGTGCGGCATAATAAAATTTACAATACCAGAATCATTAATTAAATTAATTGATTTTTCAGCAAAAATAGCATAAAGATCATATTTTCCTGTTGCAGACTTATATATTTTTTTATATTTTTCAGATTCTACTTTATCAATGCCTTGTACTCGTAAATAAGGCGGGTTGCCAATCACAATATCAAACCCCTTGGTAATGCCAAACATAAATTCAGCATCAAAAAAACCAGCCGATTGATTGGGGTCGTAAGGATTCCATGCCGCCAACATACCCGCTTGTTCTGCTGGCATCCCATTATGAATTAATAAGTCGCTCAGTTCTGCACGTAACTGTTTATCGGTATCAATGATTGCTTTCTTTTTTTCACGATTATTAGCATAAAAATGTTGCTCTCTATTATCTGCAATTTCTTTTTCTTTACTTGGAATATCAGCAAAAAACATATCCGTATTGGTAAATAGATTATTGGCTGTATCCGCAGCTTGATTAATTTCTTCTAAGGTTAAAATAGATTTATCGTAGGTTTTAAGCGGAAGCAAACTATTGGCGCAGACAAATTTTGTTTCTAAGTTGGGTAGGGCAGTAATACCGTAATTATCTAATTTATCGGTATTGGGGTTTTGCTCAATCACCAACGAGATAAAAAATCGTAATTTCGCAATTTGTACCGCAACTGGCTGAATATCCACACCATAAATGGTACTTTGAATGAGGTGTAATTTGCGTGCATAGTCTAGGTTGCTATTGTTTAAGGTTTTTTCGACGCTAGAACGCAATGCAGCAGGCGTAGCATTTAATAGTTTTTGTTTCCACAGCTTATTTTCGGGGTCAATTTTGCCCAATAGATGGGTGATTTTATGCAACAAGCCCATTGGGAAAGCACCACTACCAATGGCTGGGTCGATAATGGTGAGTGCATCGAGTTTATCAATCAGTTTTTTCTTATCCAGTGCTGATAATTCGACAAGATTATGATCATAAGCCAGCAAACTATCGAGTTTACTATCTTCTATTGTGTCGCTTAAATAATTTTTCAGTGATGAGGTCACCATATAATCGACAATTTCACGCGGGGTATAAAAACTTCCTGTTGCCTTACGAGCGGTCGCACCAGTTTCGGGGTTATAGCTTGCGAGCAGATTCTCGAACACCTTACCTAGTAATTCGGGGTCTAGGGCAATTTCGACATCGAGTGGGGTGTTTTCCTCAACCGTAAACTTATAGCTGTTTAAGATTTCGATTAACCCTTTAACCGTGTAATTTTTACCGCGCGTGTCGTAAATATCGTTTAAATCAACAGAGGTTACATCAGCAAAAAACAGCTCGTTAGGAATCAGTGCCGCTTGTTTGAGATTGCGAGAAAAACCATCGACATATATTTTTTTATGTTTTGCGTTGTCACACGTGTCTAAGCATTCAAACAGCCCACCATTCAAAAATGGAGTAGACTCAAACAAAGCTAAGGCATCAGTTTCGTTGATTTTGAATAAACTGGTATAGCGATATAAGTTATTAACGCAATACTCGTTTTTATTTTCTACAAATGTTCCATCTGTAGCAAAGGCGCGATTTTCGATTGGGCAATTTAAGGTAGCAAAAAACAAGTTCTGTATAATGGCACGGTAATAACTGCCCTCTTTTGCTAAGTCGATAAGGGCATCAAGTTTATTTCGATTAAATAAATCGGGATTGACTAAGCCTTTTTCTTTAATAAACCAGATAAACATCAGACGCGTTAAGAGGCGAATCACACTGGTTTCGCTATTGTGTACATCGTTATTCGGATTCGGAAATTGCACTTTTTGCACTGCCCAAAAATACCAATAAGATAATTCTTTATAAAATTTATCGTTGAGTGTTTTGGTATCAAGCGTTTTCTGCCAAGCTGTATGCAGTTGAGCAAAATGGTTAACTGCGTATTTTTCTTTTAGCGTATCTAGGCTTAATTCTGCCAAAATATCTAGCTGCGCCCGATGTGGTTGTACTAAGTTAATGTCTTTAATACTGGTAACTTTACCGAGCACATCTTTGCTATTGTCTTTTTTATTGAGTCTAAAGTCGATAATGGATAATGTTGCCAGACCAGCATAACGAAATAGGATAATAACAGGCATTTGAAATTGTTGATTGATGCTATGCGTAATCTGACGTAATACGGTGCGATTATAGTGTTTGTCTTTGAGTTCAATCGCAACAAATAAAAATGAGTAAACGATTTTATCGTTAAATTGTCCTGTTTCTAGCAAACCACTTTGATTGCTTAAGTCTTCATCGGTGAGCTGAAATAAACCGACTGCCTGCTTAATGGCTTCGTGATTGCAGGCAATATCGATAGTGATCGCATCTTTATCACTGGTATAACCCAAGCTGTTCAAAAGTGCTTTCGCGCCTATGTATAAATCATTCGAAGCAAAGGCTTGTAGTGCGGTTTTAATATTCTGTTTCATCGTGTCTTAATCTTCTCTTTTCATACTTAAAAGATATTCTATTCTTGCAATGACTGGCAACAACAAATGATGATCTATTTCTGTTGATACTTCTAAAGCCCACCAATGCGAACGCGCAAAACCAGAACAACGCACTGCATCTTTAGCAGTCATCACCACAGGCAATTCCAGATCATCCCACTCGAAATCAGCTTGAGTAATCGCCTGATGATCCGCCAAGGGCAAAGCCTTATCTAGGGTCAACCCTAGGGCAATTAACCCATCAAAAAATCGTTGCGGATTGCCGATACCAGCCAATACACGTACAGCCCCCGACAACTGAACGAGCGGCAAGCACTCACCTGTTTTGATGTTTCGCCAACAATGCGGTTTTAATGTGAAATCTTTGCCATTGTAAAGGGTTAAATCGGCATTGGGCAAGCCCTCTGGCAACTCTCGCAACGGCCCTGCAGGCAAACAATGTCTATTACCATAACCACGCGCACCATCGACAACCTCAATAACCACATCTCGCCCCAGTGCCCAATGTTGCCAGCCATCATCAGAAACAATCAAATCGACGGATGATTTCGACAATAACAACGCAGCCGCTGCAACACGATCAGCACCAACAACAATCGGTACGGCCAGTTGTTGAAACAGCAACAAAGGTTCATCGCCCACTTGCTCTGTTGTGCTGTCAGACAATACCAGCCTGACTTGCTTGTCTTTACGCCCATAACCACGGCTAACAATGCCAACACGCCAGCCCTGTGCCTGTAGCTGAGGAATCAGCGCCATGAGCAACGGGGTTTTACCTGTTCCACCCACCACCCGATTGCCGACAATCAACACGGGAACAGGCAGATGCGTCGTCTGAAAAAAACCACGAGCATACCCCATACGACGCAACGCCAACACAGCACAATAAAGCCATTCTAACGCCCTAGCCCATAATGGTGGCTGTTGTCCTGCTAACCAAAACGAAGGCCAACTCGATTTCATTTGCAGTCTCCATGATAAAAGCGCTTATCTGACAAGCGATATTCTTGTATCAGACGCATATCATCCCCCTTAATACTCAAGGTCATCGCGCCACTGCAACGCGTTCCTTTTACCGTTTTTGCCCAACTATCATGAGCGGGTGTGTTCGGACTCAACCAAAAATCAGGCTTCATACCGTCGAGCGATTTACCTTTTGCCATCGGTGCAACAAGACTACTGACAGCATCGGGTCTATGTGTTGGCTGCTGCCACGTGAGTGCCAGCTGATGTGTCAAATAAAGCCAACAAACATCAGCATCAGACTTCCACTGCCAAGCTAAGGTATCGCCTTTACAATCACTTCCGTTATAAACCTTCCCAACCGTTAAACGATTTTCTAATAATGCTAAGCCCACACGCGATTGTGCATCATCTGATGTCAACACAACAGCGTCAAGCTTATCGACACCTAAGCGCGTTAAGCTGGGCAAAACAATACTATCCATCGTATGCTGCCGACCCACTTGCCCGCCAGTGCCAATTAAAAAGTTACCCTGTTGCGTCTGCCAGATGGCAACCATCTGTTGCTTACCCATATCTAACAGCGTTAGCCGTTGCTCGTCCGCCCCCAAGCCAGAAAACAAAGCCATTGGCGATAATAACCACACCGAATAAGACCAAGTTGCCATTTCGGCCAACACACGCCACAAACCTTCCCATATCGCATCGACTAACAGACCAAGATAAGTGGCCAAGGTTGGCGCAATCCATGCCAAAATCGCTGTCAACAACAACAATGGCACTAATGCTATTTCGACAATAGGCGCAGCAATAACATTCGCCAAGGGCGAGTAAGTCGGTATTTGATTAAAAAACAAAATTAAGAAGGGTGCCATGAGCAAGCTCATGCCCAGATGCACTGCCAACAAACGCACCATCCGACCATTGGACAAGGATAAAATCCAGACCAGAATGGCTGTGGCAATAAACGACAACCAAAACCCAACCTGCATCACCGATGCCACATCCCACAACAATACCAGCATCAATGCCCAAGACAAGATTAACATCGGATGCAAAGAGCGCTTCAACCATAATGCAAGCAAAACAACCATGAGCATGATGAGTGCGCGCTGCACAGGAACAGTCAATCCTGCTAATATCGAAAATGCCACTGCAGCAACAAACGCAGCAATCGATCCCACAATGTATGCAGGAACGCGTTGCGAAGGAAACAACTTCCAAATTCCCACCGCCAAAGCCCAAGCCAAACCAGCAATTAACGTAATATGCATACCAGAAACGACTGCTAAATGCAGCGTACCCGTATCGCGTAATACCTGCCACTGCTCGGTGCTAATTCCCGAACCATCACCCAGCACCAGCGCAACATCTAAGCCCGAAAATCCCGACTGTTGTGGCAATACCGACAAAAGTTTTTCCATTGCAAGCCAGCGCACACGCTGCCAATGCCAATGCGTTTCTTTACTCGCTTCGTCCAAAGACAACACACTACCTGTCGCCATAATACCCTGACTAAACAGCCAAGCTTCAAAATCGATACCCGCTGGGTTATGCTGCCCTGTCGTGGCATACAAACGAATCTTCCCACGCCACTGGTCACCTGGTATCGGTGCTTCCAACGTCGGAAAGTGCAATAGAACAGACATATTCTCTAATTGCGGTGAAGGCGGCGTAATCAACCGCGCCTGCACCTGCCACCCACCCGAAGGAGCGGCTTTTGCTAATCCATCAATCAACACTTGGCTTTCAAACGACACATCTGACCACACGATTGGCAACGCCTGCTCTTGCCATGTCAACATGCGAGCATGCATTAAACTCAACCCAAGTGCCAACCCCAAGATTAACCAGCCAACCCGTCTCTGTTGCTTAATCGCAACACCAGCCAGCACAAACAGGAGTGCCCATAGCCCCATCCAAGCCACATCAGGAACCTCTGAGACTTGTGCTAACAACAATGCCGCCAACGCAAACGCAGGCGCAACAATGACAACCCAAGGCATATAAGTTTGTTTGACCGACAACTGATGCACAGAAAAGCCTTATTTTTTTTACAATAATAACGTAACAATCATATCACGCTTTAACAACGCTTTTTATTTTGTTGACTTGATTATTCATTAGGATTATAATTATCGAATTGGTGATTAGCGCACGCTAATTATGCCCGGGTGGTGAAACAGGTAGACACAGCAGACTTAAAATCTGCCGCCACAAAATGGCGTGCCGGTTCGATTCCGGCCCCGGGCACCAATATCTAAAAATATCTCCCCATCTTATCACTATTAAATCCTATATAATCCCATCATATACAGCATCTTAGCTGCACTTCATATTATTCCATCTCACCAAATCCCCATTGTATTCCATCTAATTCCATATGTATCATTACGTCAAAACAACGTCAGGAATTACGTCAAATGGCAGCATTAAGAAAGCGCGGGGACAAGTGGTACGTCGAGGTCACAAAGAACGGCAAGCGCACTGGCAAGACATTCGCTACAAAAGCAGAAGCTACGATATGGGCGGCACAGGCAGATAAATAAAAAGACTAAAAGTGCATGAGAGAAAAAAGCTAAAAAATAAAACGGGTAATCTACAGCAAGTGTGACAAATAATAAAAGCGATTACTTAACAGAATCATTTCAAACAAGACAAATAAAGAAAAAGCCTCTTAATTCAAGTAACTAAGAGGCTTTAACTATAGAATTCTGGTTGCGGGGGCAGGATTTGAACCTACGACCTTTGGGTTATGAGCCCAACGAGCTACCGGACTGCTCCACCCCGCGATAGAGTGTTTTTTCTTGTTGGCGGAGGATGAGGGATTCGAACCCCCGGAGGTATGACCCTCAACAGTTTTCAAGACTGCCGCATTCGACCGCTCTGCCAATCCTCCTCAACAAGAAAACCTATTATAGGGGGTATACCGCCCTTTGGCAAGCCCTTTGTGTCAGATTTATTAAAAATATCTTAACAAGGCGCAAAGCGAACCTTTCTGACTTGCTTAAATTGCTTCAACGCCCCCCAAATAAGGACGTAACGCAACAGGAATCGTGACAGTGCCGTCAGCATTTTGGTGATTTTCTAAAATAGCGACCCACGTACGACCTACCGCCAAGCCTGAGCCGTTAAGCGTATGCATGAGCTGTGGCTTGCCGTCCTTACCTTTAAAACGCGCTTGCAAGCGACGCGCTTGAAAGTCTTCGAAGTTAGAGCAAGAAGAAATCTCACGATATTTACCTTGCCCTGGCAACCATACTTCTAAATCGTAGGTTTTTGCGGCCGAAAAGCCCATATCGCCTGCACACAAGCTCATCGTGCGATAAGGCAGCTCTAAACGCTGAAGAATCGTTTCGGCATGACCTGTTAATTGTTCTAACGCCTCATAAGACGCATCAGGATGCACAAACTGCACCATTTCTACTTTCTCGAACTGATGCTGACGAATCAACCCACGCGTATCGCGCCCTGCGGAACCCGCTTCTGAACGAAAACACGGGGTGTGTGCTGTATAACGAATCGGCAAGCTTTCTTCGCTAATAATTTCATCGCGCATTAAGTTTGTGACCGGCACTTCCGCTGTCGGAATTAAATAGAACTGACGGCTATCCCCTTCAGGCATGGTAATTTTGAACAAGTCTTCTTCGAACTTGGGTAGCTGTCCTGTGCCACGCATCGAGTCCGCATTAACCAGATAAGGTACGTAAGCTTCAGTATAACCGTGTTGTTCGGTGTGAATGTCGAGCATAAACTGAATCAGTGCACGATGCAGCTTTGCGCCCGCACCTTTCATTACCGAAAAACGCGCACCAGTCACCTTGGTAGCTTCGTCGTTATTAAGCCAGCTACGCATTTCGGCAAGTGCAACGTGATCTTTGACATCAAAATCGTATTGCTTTGGTGTGCCCCAACGACGCACTTCGACGTTATCTTCTTCACCTTTTCCAGCAGGTACGCTACTATGGGGAATATTAGGTACTGCCAATAACAAGTCAGATAGTTGAGCGTCAATCTTAGCAAAAGCCACTTCGGCTTGTTTCATCTGTTCGCCTAAGTGTTCAACTTCGGCCAGTAGTGGCGCAATATCTTCGCCTCGCGCTTTCGCTTGACCAATACCTTTAGATTTCGCATTACGTTCTGCTTGAGTATCTTGCAATTGTTTTTGTACGACTTTGCGTTGATCTTCTAACTCTGAAAAACGGGCGGCATCTAGCACAAAATGACGACGCGCTAATCCTTGCGCCACAATATCTAACTCTGAACGAAAACGCTTCACATCTAACATAATAATTCCTTGATATTAACGGGCAGACACTTCTACCCAAACACAAACTTGATAATGATCGCAATTATAACAAATGGAAACCGCTAATAACCTCGCTTCGCTTGTTTTTAGATTTTCCAAGTTTATTTTTTAGCTGAAGGAAGGGAGTTAAGCAATGGGTTACCTATTGTTTTCCGCCCCCCCCTTTCTTCCCTCATTCCTACCCATTGAGTTTTTAGAAGTGCTCAAATCTAATTCGCTAAATTTCCACTAATAGGCAGTAGCCAGCGTGCGATAACAACACCTAAAGCCGTTCCAATCAGCGAAAAGCTGACATTCATCAGAACATTTAAACCTGCTAATAAATGCTTGCCATCTTCCCATAGCGTAAAGGTATCCCACGAAAAACTAGAGAAAGTAGTAAATCCACCTAAAACCCCTACAACTAACAAAAGTCGCCACTCGACAGCAGCGTGTAACCACTCTTGCAGTGCAATTAACATGAATCCAATGGCAAAACCACCAATAACATTAACCGATAGCGTTCCCCAAGCGATGCCACCGTAACCCATCATCAGATTGACCTGATGTGCCAACCAATAACGTCCGACAGAACCGATTGCACCGCCAACAGCAACGGCTGCTAAACTGGTTGGACTCATCATGATGCATTTTCCTCTTGCTCGTCTAGATTGTTCCAAAATGCAATACGTTGGGCGATTGTCTGTTCATAACCCCGATCAGTTGGATGATAATACTGGGTTTGTGAAGCCATTTCATCTGGGAAATAATCTTCACCAGCGGCATAGGCATAAGGTTCATCATGCGCATAACGATAACCTTTGCCATAATCGAGACTGCTCATGAGTTTGGTCGGCGCATTGCGCAACTTAAGTGGAACCTCGTAACTTGGCATTTTTGCCACATCTCTCCGTACCGATTTATAGGCCATATAGACGGCATTAGACTTAGGCGCTGTCGCAAGATAAGTTACAGCTTGAGCCAAAGCCAGCTCGCCTTCGGGACTACCAAGCATCTCATAAGCACGTAACGCATCAAGTGCAATGGTTAAGGCGCGCGGGTCGGCATTAGCAACTTCTTCACTTGCCATGCGTACTAACCGACGTGCCAAATACAACGGATCACATCCTCCATCGAGCATGCGCGCAAACCAATACAGAGCAGCATCGACCGCAGAACCGCGCACGGCTTTATGTAACGCAGATATTTGATCGTAAAAAACTTCGCCTTCTTTATCGAAACGCCGCGTTTGTCCGCCCGACAACGCCATTTTGACGGCATCAGCATCAATCATAGCGTTTCCACTAACATCAACCTGAGCAAAGTCAGCGAGTTGTTCAATAAAGTTAAGTAGCTTGCGCCCGTCGCCATCAGCATATGCCAAAACCCACGGATAGGCTTCTTCTGCTAAGGTTAAGGCTTGCCAACCTTGCTCTTGTGCGAGCTGCGCAGAACCACGCTGCAACAACAATAACAACTCATTTCCCGTCAAAGACTTGAGCACATAGACACGCGCACGCGACAGCAAGGCATTATTAAGTGAAAATGACGGATTTTCGGTCGTCGCACCAATTAGGGTTAACAACCCACTCTCGACAACGGGTAATAACGCATCTTGCTGCGCTTTATTGAAACGGTGAATTTCGTCGACAAACAAAACGGAGCGCTGTCCTAAAACACGGTCTGCCTGCGCTTCATCAATCATGCGTTTGATGTCTTTAACACCATCATGCACGGCAGATAGCGCCCGCCATGTTGCACCAGAAGCTTCCGCTAATAAGCGGGCTAAGGTTGTTTTACCTGTTCCAGGAGGTCCCCATAAAACCATCGAATGCAAGTGCCCGCGACCAAGCATTTGTGACAATGGTTTTCGCTCACCAAGCAAATGCTCCTGACCTAAGACATCCGCAAGTTGCGTGGCGCGTAGCCTCTCGGCTAGAGGAATAAACACGGACATTTATTATTAGTTACCTCTTAAAACTAATGGGTTGGGGGTCTGGGGGAAGGGGTACACTAATATGTCATGTAACTACTTGATTTAAACCCTTCAACCAGTTAAAAACAATATAGTGATTCCTAAAACTGACGAAGTCTTGTTTTAGGAATTCACTGCGGTGTACCGATAATATCAATACCCGCTGCTGGACGAAAAATAAACTTATTGGGGTCAATCGTTGTATTGCGTTTCGCATTACTAAAGGTTACTAGGGTAATTTTGCCATCAGAGCTGGTTAGACGCACTTCTTGCATTAAGTTGTCTTTCATACCCAATTCAATAAAGGCAATTTCCTGTGTGCCACCTTTTTTATTCTGCAAATCGAACCACTGTAATCCTCTAGCATTATCGGCAAGCAAACGGGTGTTATAACGCTTAGCAATAGGTTGATCGCTAGCAAGCCAACTGACTGGGATATCCTGCTCAATATCTGCCAACTGATGCACCATAACCTGCTTCAATGCTGGCTGATAAATCCACAAATTCACGCCATCGGCAATAATATCTAGCTTTTGAGGTCCGTTATCATAACGCCAAAAAAATTTACCGGGGCGCTGAACCCAAACTTTGCCCGATGATTTTTCATCGCGAAACAGTTTATCATCACTGACACTTTGCACGAAGTCTGCCTCAAAACTTTGCATCGTATCTAGCGCTGCTTCTACGGCAGGCGCTGCTGACCAAGTCGTGAAGGATAACAATAGCGTGGATAACGCGAATAATGCAATCGAAACAGATTTCATTCAGACCTTCCTTATTTTATCCATGATCGGGTAATAACACTTCACGATTACCATTGGGCTGTTGTGCGCTTACCAGCCCTGCAGCCTCCATCGCCTCAACAATGCGCGCGGCCCGATTGTAACCAATTTTGAAACGACGTTGCACGCTCGAAACCGAGACTCGGCGCGACTCGACAACAAAGCTTACCGCTTCATCATAAAGCGCATCGCGCTCGGCACCGCCCGCCTCATCATCAAATAAACCTGTCAGTGTGCCAGAATTGCCGCCTAAGGCTGCTGCAGGGTCAAGCGTAACGTACTCAGGTGTCCCTTGCGTCTTCAAAAACTCAACCACACGATGAACTTCATCGTCAGAAACAAACGGACCATGCACACGCTGTGGAACACCCATGCCATTACCGAGGTAAAGCATGTCACCACGTCCCAAAAGTTGGTCTGCCCCCATTTGATCTAAAATGGTACGCGAGTCAATTTTAGAGGCAACTTTAAAGGAAATACGCGCGGGAATATTGGCTTTAATTAACCCTGTTACCACATCGACCGACGGACGCTGCGTGGCTAAGATCAAGTGAATACCCGCAGCACGCGCCTTTTGTGCTAAACGTGCAATCAACTCTTCAATTTTCTTGCCGACAACCATAAACAAATCAGCAAACTCATCGACGATAACCACAATATAAGGCAAAGGAACCAAGGTCGGCATGGGCGGCGCCATATCAAACGTCGACATCGGTGGCATGGGTGCGATGGGATCAATAATGGGTTTACCAGCATCAATCGCTGCCTGAACCTTCTCGTTAAAGCCCGCGATATTACGCACGCCCAGTTTAGACATTAGCTGATAACGACGCTCCATTTCAACCACACACCAGCGCAACGCATTCGCCGCTTCGCTCATATCGGTAACAACAGGCGATAATAAATGCGGAATGCCATCGTAAACCGACAATTCCAGCATTTTAGGGTCGATCATAATGAATTTAACCTGATCGCCCGTTGCATGATACAGCAAACTAACAATCATCGCGTTAACGCCAACCGACTTACCCGAACCCGTCTGCCCTGCCACCAGCGCATGAGGCATCTTAGCCAAATCAGCACAGGTTGGACGACCTGCTGTGTCTTTACCCAATACCAAGGGTAAAATCATACCTGTATTTTGATAGACATCCGATGCTAAGACTTCTCGAAAACTAATGGCTTCTTGAATCGGGTTAGGGATTTCAATCCCGATAACCGTTTTGCCTGGGATAATATCGACAACACGCACCGCCAATACCGACATAGAACGCGCCAGATCTTTCGATAAGTTGGTGATTGAACCAACCTTAACCCCAGGTGCTGGCTGCAATTCAAAGAGTGTCACCACTGGTCCGGCAATAATGCCGACCACTTCAGCTTTAATGTTATATTCTTTGAGTGACTGCTCTAGCAATACACCCATATTCTGCAAAACTTCAGGATCAAGGTTGGTTTTCTTTTCAGGAATAGGGTCGAGCAAAGACAAAGATGGCAACATAGCTGATTTTGCTGTATTGGTTTCGACCAGATTCACGGTCTCAGCGGTTCGCACCACTTTTTCCATGTCACTATGCGCTTGATGATCTGTATCTGGAACAGAAAAACCATCAAAGCCACCGATGTCATGCTCAACCGATTGACGCATGATATGTGTTGTTTGTGTTTTCACAACAACTGGCTGAAGGTCGGACGATTCAACAACTGAAAGTCCGCTGACAGGCATTGGTGTTAATACAGAATCAATCCGATAACTTAATGTTGAATCCGAAATGGGACGCTCAGGCATGATAGGAGTAACAGCCGCCTTCATAAATGAGGGCACAACTGTCGCTGGTAATGAAACAGGAATAGAAGATGGCACCACTGACTTGTTCGATACAAAGTGTTCACCAACAGGGCGATGCAATACGCCCTTGTCAGCAGTCAACCCCTGCTTAGCCAAACGAACGGCATCAGCCCAACGCTCCGCAGACCAAGAACGTAACTCCTCTGGAGTTGGCCACACGCGCTCACCACGTCGCCATGCTTGATATTTTTCTGCCAACCAGTCGCCACTACGTAACAAAGCAGGCTTCCACTGTTCGTTCCACGAACGTTGAATCCACTGCCCCGTTAACCAAAGCACCTCACCCGTTAAATCAATAATCTGTAACCAAGAAACCCCAATAATCCAACTAAAAGCGACAAAGAAGGCTAACAGAAACAATAAGGTCGAAGCCAGTCGATCAACAATCATGACAAAGAAGGATGCTAAGGCATATCCCATCATCCCACCGCCTGAATAAGGCAAGGGGACAAACCAGCTCTGACCATCTAAATATAAAGACGCTAACACAGCCCCTGATGCCAAAAACAACACCAAGCTCGTTCCCGAAACAAACAATTGACGCTGATTAATTTCCGATCGCATCATACGAATACGGAAAACAACCCAGCTCACTAAGGCGACACCAAAAGGCACAACGTATGCAAAAACGCCAAACAAAAACAATAAAAAAGACGACAACCAAGCTCCTGTCGCATCTCCCCAATTATGAATAACCGTTGAGCTTCCTGACGAAAAAAAACCAGCATCACTTGGATCGTAGCTAAACAGCACCAAAAATAAGAATAGCGCGACAACAAAGCCTGTCAACAAACCCCACTCGTGCGCTAGCAATCCATTAAATTGCGTTGACTTTTGACGTAAACGCGCCATAACGCCCTCGTTATGAGCGTTATGTGCCACACTTTTATGATCAGACACTGGTATCTGCATCGTTATCCTACAAAAATCATTATTTAATCACTTTTAAATGACTGCGATCACGTTTAGGCTTTCCGTCGCCAGCAGCAGCAGATGTCTTTTGCGCTGCAGAAGACTCTGGCGTATCTGGCAAGTTTTCCATATCGGGCGGTGGAAAGCCCATACCCTGCGCATTCTCTTTAGCAAAAATAGCCAAAACAGCAACTAATGGCACATGAACAGGCATTGCTTGCCCACGAAAACGTGCAAAAAAGCGAATAAAGTCATTACCTAAATCTAATTGATTGGTCGCCTGCTTACTAATATTAAGCACCATCACGCCATCTTCATCAAATCCAGGAGGAACAACCACGCCAGGATAAGTGGTTAAAAATTGTAAATAAGGTGTGCAATGACTATCCACAATCCAATCGTACAATGCACGAACCAAATACGGCTTTTGATCTAACATGACTTAAATATCGCCCATTTCCAATTCTAGATCTGTCAAACTATCTCGGAACGAGTCACGCATAAACATACGCTTCGCGTACTCGTGGAAGGCTTTATGCGTTTTAGGAATATCAATACCCATTGCCGTTAATCGCCAAAAAATAACCGACAAGGTAACGTCAACAACCGTATATTCATCACTCATGAAGTAAGGCTTGTGCTGAAAAGCTGGCGTTAGCTTAATAAATTCTTCTTTCATTAACTTGCGCGCTTTTTCAACACCCTTTTTATCTTCGCCCGACAAAATCAACTGAATACTCGGCTCCCATTCACGACGAATGTAGTTTAATGTCTGGCGAGCTGTGGCACGAATCTGTGGGTCAACAGGCATTAAGGGCGGAAAAGGGTAACGCTCATCCAAAAACTCAATCATTACCAGTGGATCATACAGTTTAAGATCACGCTCAATTAACGCTGGCAAGGTTCCATCTGGGCTGGCCAATAACACGTCTTCGGGTACATGTTCAGGGTCAACTTCTTTAATATCGATAACGATGTCTTTTTCTTTAGTCACAACACGAACGCGATGAGAATTATAGTCTGCTGGATCTGAAAACAAGGTCATCATAATAAAAAACTCCCAAAATAAAAACAAAAATAGGGGTGTATCATAACACCCCTTGACAAAACAAACTCGACTCAATCTAAAAAGAAACTTAGGGAATCTCTGAAACAAGAAATCTGAAAAACAACAAAAGCTGTGTTTTTCAGACCTTTCCTAGTGTTTAATATCGCGCCAAAACTCTTTCTTCAACAGATAAGTTAAGGTGAAGAGTAGTGCTAAAAATCCCAACACCCACCAACCCAGCATTAAACGAATGGGTTTAGCTGGTTCAGCTGCATAATCCATAAAATTAACCAAATCACCCACAGCTGCATCAAAAGCAGCAGGCGACAACTCTTTTTGCATGCCCTCTAATACGTAAGGCATGGCAACACCCTCGAATAGACGGTTACTTACCTTACCCTGAGCATCCCGTTCGTAACTGCGTAAAAAAGTATAAATCCAATCAGTGCCACGTAAACGTGCTTCTAACGATAGATCGGGCGGCAAAACACCAAAAGCAGCTTTTGCTGTTTTGGCATCTAAGGTCGTTAGAATCGTATCATGCGGTTTACCTTTACCATCACGCAAATACTGAAAGTGCAACACCCCTTCTTCCGCTGTCCAACCCAAATCGCGTGCAGCGCGATTAACGCGCAAATACTTGAGCGAATGACATCCCATACAATATTGTGCGTAAATATCTGCGCCGCGCTGTAACGAGGCGGTATCCAATACACTGGTTTTCGCCTTATCTAACTTCGGTACAGGGGCATCACTTGCCGCAACAGGAAAAGATAGCACCCATAACGACGATAACAACAGCAGCGAGTGTTTCATAAATCCTGTCATCATTACGTTACCCTCTCTGGCAAAGGTTTGGTTTTCTCCATCGGTGAAGTAAGCCACATCAACACAAAGTAAGAAAAGTAAGTAAAAGTAAACACCTGCGCCAACATCGTTAACCCAGCCGTTGGTGCTTGCGTACCTAAATAACCCAAAGCAACAAAACTAACCACAAACATCGCCAAATTTGCTTTGAACTGCCAGCCGCGATAGCGAATTGAACGTACTTTACAACGATCCAACCACGGCAACACAAACAAGAACATAATTGCCATACCCATTGCCATCACCCCTAACAACTTATCGGGAACCGCACGCAAAATGGCGTAAAATGGGGTGAAATACCACACTGGCGCAATGTGCTCTGGTGTTTTCATCGGATTGGCTGGCTCAAAGTTTGGTGCTTCTAAGAAGAAACCACCACCCTCTGGCCAATAAAAAATAACCAGCGCAAAGAAAAACATAAAGCCCGCAGCACCCATCATATCTTTAACCGAATAATAAGGATGAAAAGGAATACCATCTTTTGGCAAACCCAGCTCGTTTTTATGCTTTTTAATATCAATACCATCGGGATTATTGGAACCCACTTTGTGTAAAGCAACAATATGCAAATAAACTAAGATAACCAAAACCAATGGTAATGCAATCACATGCAAAGCAAAGAAGCGATTTAATGTCGCATCAGAAATAACAAAGTCACCACGAATCCATGTTGCCATTTGGTCACCGACAAATGGAACCGCACCAAACAGAGAAATGATGACTTGTGCACCCCAGTAAGACATTTGACCCCAAGGTAATAAGTAACCCATAAAGGCTTCTGCCATCAGTACCAGGAAAAGCATCATACCGATCAGCCAAACCAGCTCTCTTGGCTTTTGATATGAACCATACATTAAGCCACGGAACATATGAAAGTAGATGACAATGAAAAAGGCGGATGCCCCCGTCGAATGCATATAGCGAATTAACCACCCCCAATCGACATCGCGCATGATGTATTCAATCGAATCAAAGGCATCAGCCGCACTGGGCTTATAACTCATCGTTAACCAAATACCCGTGACGAGTTGATTAATCAAAACCAACAATGCCAAGGCACCGAAAAAATAGTAAAAGTTAAAATTCTTAGGCGCATAGTATTGAGCAACATGCTCGTTCCAAACTTGCGTTAACGGAAAACGTTCATCAATCCACGCTAATAGATCAACGCCTTTATCTTGTCCTGACGGTTTATTATTAGGAGTAGACATTAAGCTGTTTCCTTATCCTGTTCACCAATACGAATCATGGTATCACTCAAAAAGCGATAAGGTGGCACTTCTAAGTTTGTTGGTGCTGGTACCGATTTAAATACGCGCCCCGACATATCAAAACGAGAACCATGACACGGACAAAAAAAGCCACCTTGCCAATCTGGGGTAATCGTACCCGCATTGGGCTTATACAAAGGCGCACACCCTAAATGTGTACACACACCCACCATAACCAGATATTCTGGCTTAAGTGAGCGATGGGCATTTTGTGCAAACGCAGGTTGAACGGACTTTTCTGAGTTGGCATCACGTAGCTCCGTTGAAACCGCATCAATTTTAGCCAACGATGCTGCACTGCGATACACAACCCATACAGGCTTGCCACGCCATTCGACGGTTAACATTTGACCTTCGGTTAATGCAGAAATATCGACATCAACAGGTGCGCCTGCCGCTTGAGCTTTCTCACTCGGCTGCCAAGATGAAACAAAAGGAACAGCAACGCAGGTCGCACCTACGGCGCCGACAACACCAGTCGCGCCGACTAAAAACTGACGACGCTTTTCATTAATAGGTTCTGTCATGCAGGGATTCCTGTCTGAATGTTAATTATGATTAATAAGCGATTGCTTATTATGCCTTGAATTCAGATAACACAGAACAACAATTTTTTGTTCAATGATTAATTATACTTATACACTAAAATCAAACGGGATTATTCAACTCAATGTATTGATGCTCTAGAGTAAAAGTTTCTGCCAATAACTGACCTAGTGCTTGAACACCATAACGTTCAGTCGCATGATGCCCCGCCGCAATGTAATGCACACCTGACTCACGAGCTAAGTGGTAACAGCTTTCTGACACTTCGCCTGTGATAAACACATCAACACCCGCATCAATCGCTTGCGCAAAGTAACTTTGTGCGGCACCCGAACACCATGCAATGCGCTTTACTGATTTTGATGCGCCCAGTAATACCTGCGGTTCTCTGCGCAGGTTACGGCGAATGCGATCAACGAAACCATCAAGGGATAAAGGTGCATCTAACTGACCTGTACGCCAAATACGACTCGCATCACTGCCATCATCTTCAATATCCAACAACTTGGCAAGTTGCGCGTTATTACCTAACACCCGATGAGCATCAAGTGGTAGATGA